>JAUWMD010000288.1 GCA_030613345.1 Candidatus Krumholzibacteriota bacterium | reverse complement strand
CCATTCTGGCCCACTGCGACAAGGCCGGGCGCGACTCGGAGATGGACAGGGCGATATACGCCGCGGATCCCCTTACTGGCTTGATTGTTGCTTCAGCACTGATGCACCCATCGAAGAGGTTGTCGGAAACAGACGCCGAATTCGTGGGGAAGCGTTTCAAGGAAAAGAGGTTTGCCGCAGGCGCAAACCGTGAGGCGATTGCAAGTTGTAGTGAGCTGGGTCTTGATCTGCACGAATTTCTCGAGATATCCCTCGTTGCGATGAGGTCGATATCGAAGGAACTCGGACTCTGAAAGGCCGATCGGACGGCCGGCTCGGTGCAAGGGATGGAGGATCAGTCGAGATGATCGTCACCTGTGACGGATGCCAGACGAAATACATGCTCGGGGACGAGAAGGTGCCCACAGCGGGAATCAGGGTCAGGTGCCCTAAGTGCCGGTTCGTATGGAGACTGAGCCCGCTTCCGGTGACTATTGACCCCACGCTCGAGATAACGACCAATGAGTTCTCGACGGGTGTTCCGCTCGCCGAAACGCCGGCGGGAGGATGGACCGCTCCCGAACAGCACAGGGCGGCGGCTGTCATGACGCAGTCCGAACCCGCCGTCATGAACGAAGAGGTCGAGATAACGGGCGACGAGACGGCTGAGATGGAGTCTCATCCGACCGTAGAGGAAACGGTGGAGGAGACGCCGGAGATGAAGAAGAAGCGCGAGAGGGCAAAAAGGCTCGCACGCGTCTTCGTCAGCGACATACTCGTATACAACCAGGAGAAGAGGGACCGCGGCCTTGCCGGCGGTGACCTTATGACCGTACTCGGTTCCGAGATCAAGAAGGCCTGGGAGGCCTACAAGGAGAAGATCGGTTCCGAAGTGACAGAGTCGAGTGAGTACTTCCGTACGGCCCTCAACGAGATACTCGCCGACGGGCAGCAGGTATTCTGACGATACCCGGGCGGATGTGAATAACCTTTCTTTGTATATCCTCAATCTGCAGCCCGCGCTGCATGACCAGTTCTTCGCCGAGGCACGCCTCTCCGAGGATGTCGGGATAAAGGTCTACAAGACCTATCCCCGGTACCTCAAGGGGTTGCAGTCGGTGAAGGAGGGCAATCCGAACCTCCTCCTCTTTCTTCCCTCAGGCAGGTTCGATCCGGGCAAGACGAGACAGCTCCGCCTTACGATGATCGAATCGCCGTTGTACATCGTAACGGGTGAATGCGACGAGCGGGCCTACCTCACATACATCTCGATGGGAATCAACGGTATCATCACCCCGCCTTTCAGCAGGGCCGACGTGCAGGGTGTGCTCAGTGGCGGGGCCGACCGCGGGATCCCCTTTCCGCGCAACAACGAGCTGATCAGGGAGGGCCAGGTAAGGCTCGATTTCCTCATTCCGAGCAAACTCTCGCGCATACTCGGCGTGAGCCGCCTTATCTCGTTTCTCTCGGAGGAGTTCGGTTTCCCGCCCGAGGAGAGCCGCGTCAATCTCCCCATGGTCGTCGACGAGGCGCTAAGCAACGCGATAGTCCATGGAAACCGGTTGGCCGAGAACCTCAAGGTGCACGTCCGCATATATATCAGCAGCAGCCGCATACGCATCCAGATCGAGGACCAGGGAGAGGGGTTCATCCACGAGGACGTGGAAGACCCGACCGAGCAGGAAAACATCTACAAGGGGTCTGGACGGGGGATCTATCTGCTCAAGGAATTGATGGATTCGGTCGTGTTCAAAAAGGGCGGCAGGCTGATCGAGCTCGAGAAACTCAACGACTGACCTTTATTTCTCTCCCCACTTCTCGCTGGCGATCTTGTCGAGGAGATTGTCTATCTGCCCCCGGACACGCTCGTTCTGATCGGGTTCGAAGAGGACCTTCTTGACGCGGCCCTCGTTGTCCTTCTTGACGTAACGGAGGGCCTTGATATTCTCCATCGGGATGAGGATGTCTTTGCTGACGCGGACCTCTATCGACTTTTTATCGAGGTTTCTGTCGGGATTGTTGAAGGGGTGCATTCCGATACCCCAGCCGTGCACGAACATCGAACATATTATCGCCCGGAAGGTGTTCTGCCGCTGTACCGTATCGAGATCGAAGGTGTCCTTGAACTTGTCCATCATCCCGTTTATCACGTCGTTGAGCCTGGAGAAAACTTCATCTTCGGGTTCCATGTTTACCAGGCGGTGAAAGACTTCCCTGAGGATTTTCTCGGTGATCTCCATTACAACTCCCGTTAGTTATCGTTATCGGTCCGGTCAGATCCGGAAAACCTGACCCAGATCATTCCACAGATTGCAAGAAAGAAGCCAAGCAGAAGCAGTACCGCACCTTTACCTGCCGCTCTGCCTAAAAAACTCATAAGAAAAGAGGATACGAGAAAGAGACTCCTCGTGATGACCTCCCTCAGCGAGAATACACGCCCGCGCAGATCAGGGGAGATCCTCTCCTGGAGCTGAGACTCCGAGATCACGAAGAGGGGGGTCACGGCAAGACCGGCTGCGAACATACCCGAGCATACGGCGAAGAGCGAGGAGGAAAGGGCTACAGCTGCGGCGGATGGGATGAACAGAAGGAAGAGGATGCTCTCCGCCCTTCGCCCGGCATTTCTCCCGAGCCGGTTGGCTACCAGGGAGCCTGCCGCCATCCCCGCGCCCGCGGAAAGCCCCGCCGTGGCAAGGCCCATCGAACTGCCAGGTTCCGAGACTCCCCTGACGAATACCACGGCGAGGACCGAGAATCCGCCGGCGCCGAAAAAGATCAGCGACTGCACGCCGAGAGGAGCTTTGAGCGAAGGGTTGCCACGGATCTCGGTAAGACCTTCAGCCGCCGAGTGCCAGAATCCCTTGCGGGCGGTCTCTTTCGGAAGACCGGTCTCGCCTGCCGGCTCCGGTCGTCGCGGAAGCCGCATCGCGATCACGGCGAGCAGCAGGGCGGAGAAGACATAGGTCG
>JAUWMD010000290.1 GCA_030613345.1 Candidatus Krumholzibacteriota bacterium | reverse complement strand
CCGATCTGAGAGACGATTATTCCCAGGAGCATCAGCGCGCATCCGACGAGTCCTTTCGCAGGAATCACCTCACCCAGAACGATCCATCCGCCAAGCGCCGCGAAGATCGTCTCAAGGCTCAGTATGATCGCGGCATGTGAGGGAGGGGTCTTCCGCTGCGCTATTATCTGAAGCGTGTAGGCCACTCCGACCGACAGCAGACCGCCGTACAGGATGGGAACAGCGGCGTCCAGTATCGCGGAGATCTCGATCTTCTCAAAGAGGAATGCCGCGGCGAAGCTGAGGATCGCGCAGACCGAAAACTGTATCATCGCGAGTACAACCGCTTCGGTCCTGTGGATCAGCACGCTTATCAGCAGCACATGTATAGCCCAGAACAGCGTCCCCGCGAGGACGATCAGATCACCCCTGGCGATCGTTAAGATACCGGTGAAGCTCAGGAGGTAGAGTCCTGCCGCGGCAAGGAGTACGCCGATCCATGTCCCGGCTGAGGTCATTTTGCCTATGGCGAGGCCGAGAAGGGGCACGAGGACGACGTACAGCCCGGTGATGAATCCGGCCTTGCCCGCTGTCGTATATACGAGGCCCGTCTGCTGGAACGAGGCGCCGAGAAAGATCACAGTTCCCGCGACGGCGCCGCCGACGAGGGCCGTGCGTTTCCATCGGTCGCCGTCATCCGCTTCCCCGTCGCGCCGCCTGCGCGCCGCGGCGGCAGCGAATGGAACGAGCGCGAGGCTGCCGAGGGAGAATCTCACCGCGTTGAACGTGAACGGCCCGACATGCCTCATACCAACTCGCTGCGCCACGAACGCGAATCCCCAGATGATCGCCGCGAGCAGCAGGAGGCCTTCCGATCCGAGCTGGCCCTTTTTCACGATATCCTCCCGACATCGGGACCGCTAGTGGCTGAAGGTATACTTGTAATTGGCGAACATTTTTCTCGTCTTTTGGAGGTAGAAGGCGAACGGCACGGGGCTGTAGTCGAGGTACTCGTATCCATCTATCGACATCGCCCTTGCCGGCTCGATCTGAGTTCCCTCGTGCCATTCGTTGAACGACGTGATCCCGATGAACGAGGGCTGGATCCTTTGCGTCTCGGCGAACATCGCGCTGTAATACTCTCCTCTGTCCCGGTCGTACCTGTTGACGGCGTTCCACGGCCGGATGCGCGTGTCGTCGTAACCGGGCCCGATGCAGGGGATGAAGAGAGTCTCGTTATCGAGGGCCCATTCTGTTATAGCCTGCCAGTTTATGGTAGTCGAGCCCCACGTGAACCCGTTGATCGCGAAATATGTATAACAGCCGTCGAATCCGCCATCGAGTATGAAGTCGAGGTGATCCTCCTCGACGAGCAGCCCGATGACCAGTGCGTCGTGCCCGGTGCCGCGGATAGTGTTCGCACCTCCGGGCGTCAGTATCGTCTTCCAGTCGTCCACATCGATCAGGTACGAGTCGTAGATATAGAACATCGCCTTCTTGCCGAACCTGTCGGTCCTGTAGAAGGCTGGATGATCGCCGTATTCGTCGATTATGTAAGCGATCGCCTCTCCTGTCGCCGCCGCCGTCCGTCCCTCGAACGGCTCTATATGAAAATCGACCCTGAGGCCGTACCGCCAGGCGGCGTCGAGAATGCCGGGAACCGCCCTGTCGGAGAAGCTGCCCCGTCCCCACCAGGAGACACAGATCACGCCGGCGCCGGAGAGCCGGATCTCGTAGCAGTGCCTCGCTATCGTCTTGGGGTCGTTCGAGCTGTAGCAGCCGCTTCTCGGGTAGAAATTCGAGCCGATGTCTTCCCCGCCCGGATAGGAAATACCGGTATCGCTTCCGTCCGGCTCGAGAACGGCGTGATTCCAGTGCCTGTACTCGCCGTCGAATTCGGGAGTCCCGTACCAGGCGTAGTAGAAGATATGGAAATCCATAGACCTGGGCAGATACGAGGGGAGTCCGGAGAGAGGCTCTTCCTGTTTTCCGTTGTCTCCTCCGCCGCAGCCGGCGGCGAGGACGAGGATCGTCGAAAGAAGGACAAGTATCGGTCCGCGCATGTCATTTTCTCCATCGAAACAGGGTACGGGCCGCCGCAGCCGGCTGAGGTGGCATATGTTGTTACAGGATAATCAAGAAGTTCCCGCCAGTCAAGGGGATGAAAAGAGTCTTGAAGGAGGCCGCAGCGGGCATATAGAATGTGGGGGCCTAGATTGACCTCTTACTTTATCAGGTTTCGGGAGAGATCGTGAAAGGATCGTTCAGAAGGACCTTCGCCGAATATCTGTTCATCACGATCGGGGCCTTCATCATGTCCCTCGGAGTCGGCGTATTCCTTATCGACGCGAAGGTCGTACCGGGGGGAGTAACGGGGCTCTCGATGGCGGTTCACTACCTGACGGGGAACTCGATCCCCGTGGGGATCCTCATGTGGATCCTCAACATACCCCTCTTTATCTGGGGGATCGTCGAGCTGGGCAGGTCGTTCGGTTTCAGGACCTTCTGGGGATTCACCGTGAACGCATTCTTCATAGATTTTCTACGCGGTGACATAGTGAAGTCGATCCGCCTCCAGGACAGCGGGGCTGTCCAGTACCTTCTCGAGAACGACTTCTTCTTCCTCGTCCTCATCGGCGCTGTCTTCCTCGGCGTCGGACTCGGGATCGTATTCAAGTTCAAGGGTACCACGGCCGGCAGCGACATCATCGCGGCGATCGCGAGGAAGCGCTGGAAGTTCAAGCCGGGGATAACGATCATCGTCACGGACTTTTTCGTCATATGCCTCGCCGGACTGGCGATTCACGTCAAGGGTTTGTCGCCCGGGACGCCGGTCGTCGTCCTCATGCTCTACTCGTTCCTTCTCCTGCTCGTCTCCTCGCAGTTGATAGACGTGATAATATTCGGATTCGACTACGCCAAGTCGGCTTTCATCATCTCCG
>JAUWMD010000191.1 GCA_030613345.1 Candidatus Krumholzibacteriota bacterium | reverse complement strand
CGATTGTGTGGCCGTCGCGGGTGCCTATGCCTATGTAGCCGATGAGGGGTCCGGTGTTCAGGTGATAGATATAAGCGTGCCTGGATCACCTGTGGTCGCGGGATCTATCGGCACACCAGGCTGGGCCCGGAATGTGGCCATCTCGGGAGACTATGCCTATGTAGCCGATAGGCATTCCGGCCTTCAGGTAATAGATATAAGCGCGCCCGGATCACCTGTGATCTTGGGATCTTTCGATACACCAGGCTACGCCCAGGGCGTGGCCGTTTCGGGAGACTATGCCTATGTAGCCGATTATGAATCCGGTCTTCATGTGATAGATATAAGCACTCCTGGATCACCTGTGATCGTGGGATCTGTCGACACACCAGGCTGGGCCCATGATGTAGCCGTCTCGGGAGACTATGCCTATATAGCGGATTACGTGTCCGGTCTTCAGGTGGTAAATCGGCAGTGTGAACGCTGACCTGCCGGGATTCTACTCGGTCGGATCTGTATCGACCATCTGTGACTGTATGTGGAATCCCCCGACAAGGCTCTCGAGCGAACCGGAACTCTCGAGGAAGGGGAACTCGATCAGGACGGGGTTTGCGACCTCGAGGTGGATCCCCTTCATGAAACTTGAACAGGTCTGTATCGATTCGGGCAGGGTGGCGAAGAATATATAGTCGACCAGGCGGACCGCGTCTTCCGGCCCAAGCACGCACATGACGGGCCTTTCGGGATCATCGAACCTCTCCGCGTGGAAGGCCGGCTGGCTGCGGGTCATGAGGTGTCCTATCTTCAGGTATGCCCGCGTGTTTGTAGTCCAGAAGGCGGGGATGTATATATGCCAGCGGCCGGCTGCCTCCATCCGGCCGAGTATGTGCTCGAGCCTGGCCCTCGACGGCAGCCGCTTCGACAGGTTCGACGAGTCGATCATCGCCGGGCCGCGCGCGTCGGCCCCCATCAGGTTCATTCCCAGCTCCAGCACCCAGTCAGGCTCGGACGTATCCGCCTCGATCTTCATAGTGGCTATCTTCTGAGATATCTCGGTAAGTCCGGTCATAACCGAGGAGATGTTCTTTCTCAGTGCGTCCACGTCGGCCCTGAGGACCCAGAAAGGCAGGTATACGATCGTTCCCTCGCGCTCTTCCGGAAGCGAAGCCCTGTATACGTTGAGGGGAGCGAGGCCGTCGTCCGTGATGATGCAGCGGCGGAAACAGGGCCGGCACTGAAAGGTGACGTATCTTCCCATTATGGGGAGCTCGCCTCCGCAGTGACTGCATTGAAGACGCTGCACTGTCAACAGGCCGTCTTTCATAATCTTCCTCCGAACCAGCGTTCGAGCCTCTCCTGCAGCCAGCGGTGCGGCGGCAGGATCCCGCCGGACTGCATCGTGTCATGTACGTATATGGCCCCGGCGGCGATGAAGAGCAGCGGCAGCCAGGGGCCGGCGAGTATCGCGGCGAATGCCGGGACGAGAAAGAACGACTTTGCCGAGATCTTCCTCCACCCAGGGACGTCTCCGCGTATCACACCGCCGTTGTTGCCGTCGATGGTAATAGAATAAACGCGGCCCGCGTGCCTGTACCTCAGGATATATACGGGGTAGTAGTAGATCGAGAGCCTGTTGCCGAGGAGCTCGAACCTGCTCGCCTTGATGAACGCGCCGGCAGGCGCGGCGAGCGTGGTCATGTAGCTGTATCCGTCGCTGCGTGCCTGCGCTGCCGTTTTCATCGGAAGCGCGATGTTGAGCTTGTCCTTCATGTCGTGCTCGAAGACGTTCCACTTAAGCGTCTGCGTCCTGAGCGAGATCCCCTGGAGGCCGAGGTGCCTGAGCGAGCATGCCGGCGTGCTCCAGTCGATCCGCTTGAACGCAAGACTGGAGAAGGGACGCTTCTCCTCCTCGATCCTCGTGACCATCCTCGTCCCGTTCGGCCCGGGGACGGGGACCTCGGTCTCGTGCCTGATGACCTCGTCGCCGCTCAGCCACCCGGCCATCATCCCGCTCATCCGCCAGAAGGGCACGTTGATCATCCGCAGGTCGATTATCGAGGCGTGTCTTGCCTTGACCCTGCCGCCCGTCTCCTCGGACAGGTACTTCAGGGCGGCGAGCCTGGCCTTGCCTTCGCTGATGCGGGGATCGAGGATATATCCGCGGACCCCCCTCGGGCGCGTGACGAGCAGCGCGCAGCCGCAGTACTCGCAGCGGATGCTTCTCTCGCCCTCGTGGACCCTTAGCGATCCACCGCAACCGTTGCAGCTCACTCCGAATGTCTCGGCGGACAGGGACGCCTGCCGTATGGCGGCATTCTCGCCGGCTTCGGCAGCGGCCGTTTTAACGGTATCGAGGATCTCAGTCACTCCTGCTCACCATCCTGGAGCGAAGGGAGAACACGCCCCATCCGGCGAGCGCCGCGGCCATGATCACTATTATCCTGGCCGCCGCCGAATGACCGAGCTTTCATAAAAATAGATACACGACTGCCATCGAGACAGCTGCGAGGATGTTCGGCATGCTGACACCCTGCGGACGCTCCGGCGGCAGGGAATCGGCGAATACGTAGTAGCTCTCGCCCATGATCAGGGCACGGTATTTCTTTCCCGCGGTCCTGTATCGTACCCGGTACAGGGGAAGAAAGAGGATCCTCGCCGCTTCGGCCAGCGTCTCCGGATCCTCATCAAGCGGGAAGATCTTTTCGCCGCCGGCGAGCGATTCATCGAAGAAACGGTATTCCCCCGCGGGAGGGAAGGAGAGGGGCCCGGTCTCGGGCCATGTGCCCCTGCCGGGCTGGCCGAAGAGGCGCCCGCGATCGTCCTCGAGCATGGTGTAGGGGATGAATGCGAAATCGAGCTTTATATCTTTAGGAGATGCGAGGCTCTTTGCCGCGAGAAACGACCGGAGCGCCTCTTCGGCGTGCCTGTCGCTGCGCTGATGAGGCAGTATGAGGCGCTCGGGCCCCCTGTCCTCCTCGATAGCGAGGGCGGAACCGCAGTACGAGCAGAAGAGCATCTCCTGCCCCGGGTGTACACTGTTTTCGCCCCCGCAGAGGCGGCAATTAACCTGCATCATCCTCTTTTTCCAGCTTCTCGCCGCAGCTTGTGCAGAACTTCGTTCCGTGAGGCAGCTTCGCGTCGCAGTGCGGGCAGATCAGTTCGGCGCCGATCTCGTTTCCACAGCTCGAACAGAACCTCGCTTCGGCGGGCAGCTCCGTGCCGCAGTCCTGGCAGCGGTTCATCACGACCAGATGGGTCCCGCAGTTCTGGCAGAACCTTGACTCTGGCGTGACTTCGTTGTGACACTTCGGGCACTGGAGCATCTCGATAGTGCCGGTTGCCGAGCCCGACGGGGTACCGACGCTCCGGGCGAGCATGCCGGGGATCATCATCCCGAGGCCCGCTCCTACGCCGACTCCCATTCCGCCCGCCGCGGCCGCTCCCGCGCCGCCACCACCGCCGCTTGAAGCTGCGGCGTCTCCCATCGCCTTGGCGGCCTTGAACTTGAAGAACTCGTCGAGATTGCCGACCGCCTCGAGCCCGCTGCGCTCATCGATCATCTTCTGCACCTCGGGTGGCGGGGTTATCGAGTTGATGAAGAAGTCGGTCAGCTCCATGCCGTACTTGGAGAAATCGTTGACGAGTCTCTCCTTGATATCAATGGCGAGCTCATCGTAGTACTGCGGGAGATCGAAGATCGAATCGAGCTTCTCGCCGAAGAGATCGTTAATTCTCGAGACGACGACGTCGCGCAGGTAGTTACCGATCATATCGCTCGTGTAGACGCCCTGCGTTCCCACGACCGTGTTGATGAAGAGCACCGGCTCGGTGATCTTGAAGGTATAGATACCGAAGGCGCGCAGCCTGACGAGGCCGAGCTTGCTGTCCTTGAACGCGACGGGATCCTTCGTTCCCCACTTCTGGTTGAGGAACATCTTCAAGTTGACGAAATAGACCTCGGCCCTGAAGGGCGACTTGAATCCCCAGGGAAGCGAGAGGATCTTCGTCAGGATCGGGAGGTTCTTCGTCGTGAGTGTGTGGCGTCCCGCGCCGAAGATGTCAAGTCCGTTTCCATCCTTGAAGAAGACGCTGGACTGGTTGTCGCGCACGATCAGCTGTGCGCCCATCTTGATCTCGGCGGAACCCTCCGGGGGTATCCTGTGAACGATCTCTTCGCCCGTCTCATCGAACCACTCTAGGACTTCCATGAACTGTGACATACCGCCTCCTGACTGTAAAATTGCCGGTTCGGGCGTAAAAGCCGCTGAATTGTCGATTTACACTGTGCCGGAGAGATTTATTGCAAAGTGAGTGCCAACATGTCCATCACCGCAAGATCTGTCGCGGTCTGTGTTTTGTACCGACCTGTCCCGGTCTGCGCACCGTGTCTTTTTATGTTGATTTTATTCGAACCCGTGGTGACGATAGCGGAGTTGAAGGTTCGTACGGGCCATGTGGTCTCGCGTGCCGGACGAAGATCAGACGGAAGAAAGGAGTCCCGCATGAAACATGCTTTTCGAGTGTTTCTTGTCCTGACCATGTTCACGGCCGGCAGCGTGTCGGCCGGTGCCCTCGATTTCGGGATAAAGGGCGGGATCAATATCGCGAACGTTCACGGGGAAGACGTTGGTAACGAAGGCGACTTGAAGACCGGATTTGCCGGAGGCATTTTTTTTGACTGGGGGATCACACCCCTCTTCGCCATCCAGCCCGAGCTTCTTTACGTCCAGGATGGATCGAAAGGGAAGTTCCTCGAGGGCGACTGGCACCTGAAGTTCAATTACCTGCAGGTACCGGTGCTCGCGATGGTCGATCTGCCGGTGGGCGGCCCGCTGATACCGGTGCTCTACGCCGGTCCGTACGTGAGTTTCCTGCTCGATTCGAAATTCACCGTAGAGGTTGAAGGCAACAGCGCTACGATGGGGCTGAAGGACTATACGAAATCGTACGACACCGGTTTTGTATTCGGCGCCGCTCTCGACTTCGGTCTGGGCCCGGGCAAGATGACGATCGAGGGACGCTACACCCTCGGCATAACGGAGATAGACGACGGGATCGGCACCGGTATCACCGGCATCGAGGATGCCGAAAAGACCGACATGAAGAACGAATCGTGGATGATCATGCTGGG
>JAUWMD010000175.1 GCA_030613345.1 Candidatus Krumholzibacteriota bacterium | reverse complement strand
GGACCCTTTGTCATCGGGAAATCTATCCCGTACTCCCTGTCATCGCCACCTTCCGCGTCGAACCATACGGTAAGCCCGCGGACGAGAATCTGCTGCTGGGTCCTCGTGTTCCAGGTCGTAAAACACATGTAGAGATATTCCCCATCGTTGAACACAGCGAATCTGACCCCCTTGTCATCGTCGCTGTACTGTTCCGTTCCCCTCCACTCCGATGCGTCGCCGTCGATCTTTATCTCACGGTCGCGCCAGCGGCTTTCGATCTCCTCTTCCCCGCAACCGACAGAGTAAAACGGTAAGGACAGTAACAGGATTGTCGGTATTATTATGCTCCCTCGACGCATGAAGGCTTCCTCCTCACGTAATACAGGTACAGGTGGGGTTCAAGATAATACGTCGTGGATGAGTATTCAACGGTTACAAGATATACGATATCCACTGCTTCCCGAGTGGATATCAGCGGACGTCGGGGTTCGGTCTTCCCCTGCCTTCCCTGACTTCGCGGCTCGCTGTGCCGGCAGGCTCCGGTTCCTTGACGCCTCCGTACGGATTGACGGGAGCCCTGCCCTCTTTCATTGTTAATGTACGGGACTCCGGAAGAACGGCGGGAATCTCTTCAACAAACCAGCCGCGATCTGACTTAAGGAAACCTGTTGTCGCCTGGCTGCCGGGTTCGAAGCAGATCTCATAGAGATCATCATCGTTCCAGTGCCTCCAGCTTGTAAGGTAATCGTCGGGGCTGCTGCACTCGTACAGAATAATACCGAAATTATAGCAATTACGCTCGATATCGCTCACTACTATCGAACAGGTATCTTCCATACCGGCCCCATGGATCGTTGTGCATTCGGTCTCGCCGTAGTACATCCAGAGATCGGAACCGGTGACGGCATAAAAGACCTTCGATATAACAGTGCCTGTAGTTCCCTCGTCGACGTCAGGGTCCCAGACGAGCGTGCGGCTCTCGAAATAGTCATCGCCGTTCTCGTCTACGCTGTCCGTCCACCAAGCGTCCCTTATCCTGTATCCCGTCGCGGGAGGAACGTATTCGTCGATGCACTGGTCGGCCAGGTCGGGATCGTGCTCGTAGCTGCGTTCGGCGGCCTTTCCATGACCGTTGCACTCGTAGAGGTCTATTATAAACTCGTACCGTCCCGGTTCGATTCCTTGCATACTCACGAAGTAGGCATCGTCACGGCTCTTCCCGGTGATGTCGTAGCATACTGTGGAATGGTAGTAGGTCCAGGCCGTCTCTCCCAGGAGCCGGTAATATACATGGCCCTGGACCGATCTCGTCATGCCCTCGTCAACATCTGCATCCCAGGCGAGAAGGCCGCTGTCCCTGCATCCGTCCCCATCCACATCCCTTTCGTCTGCCCACCACGCGTCATAGATCGAATAGGTGACGAGAGATTCGAAACATCTGTCGTCGAGATCGCTGTCATCCTCATTGTCCCGCTTCGCTACAGAGTCCCCGCCACCGCACTGATATAGTATGATTAGGAACTCGTACCCGGCGTGAGGCAGATTGTCGACCGTGACGAAATATGTATCGTCCCTGTCCTCCCCCGTGATCGTCCAGCATGACGTGGTGTAGTAGTACAACCATTCCCCGGTGCATTCGGCCCTGTAAAATACCTGCGCGCTGACATCGCGCGTCGAACCATCCAGGACGTCGGCATCCCAGGTCAGCCGCGCTCTCTCGAGACAACCGCTCGTATCGTCATCGACCTCGTCGGTCCACCATGCATCCCTGATGAGGAAAATATCGTCCAGCGATACCACAGAGCAGGTAACCGATATTTTCCCGGGATTGTTGTCCGCGTCATCGGACTGAATAAAGATATTTCCCCTGTGAGTTCCCCTTACGAGCGAAGCGCTGTTGACCGACACGCGCAGCGTATCGGTTTCTCCGCAATTCCCCGTGAATCCCGAATCGGGACGGCATTCGAGCCAGGAGTCGCTGCTCTCTGCCTTCCATCCGAGACACGAGCTACCCGAGTTGAAGAGAAACGCGTTCTGCGCGGCCGGTAGCGGTCCCGCCTCTACAGCCATGAAGAAAAGGCTGTCCGGGTAGAGTTCGATATGGGCATATCTCGTCTCGGGGGTAACGCTGCAACATTCGTTGTCGCAACCGAGAAAGAGCGCCATTAATATGCAGGCGCACGACAGGATGATAAATCTACCGGACATTGGGACTCCCCCCGAAAAATCTAAATCGAAATAATTCCTGACTTCTTTAGAGTATCTTATAAACTAATTCTATCAAATTATTAATATATTGTCAATTACACTGCCGTGCATTCCATGTTAATTGATTCAAGAGAAACGAAGCTCCCGCTTGCCGCAAGGGCGGCAGAGGCTGTATAATGTATCGGTGTAACCGAATAAATGAAAGGAATATGATGCAGAAACAGCCTCATCAGCAGATCCAGGTAGAGCTCGACGAGAGCGCGGCGGAGGGTATCTATTCGAACTTCGTCCTCACTGGAAACACCGCCGCCGAATTTATACTCGATTTCGCGAGGATGCTCCCCGGCCTTAAGAAGGCGAAGGTATTCTCGAGGATCATAATGACGCCTCAGTCGGCCAAGTCACTTCAGGCTGTATTGTCGAGAACGATCGAGCAGTACGAAAAGAGCTTCGGCGAGATCAAGGTCCATGGCGGAAAAGACGCTTCTCAGATAGGTTTTCAGGCCAAGCCTGGCGACAACGAGACTAATTAACCGGATCATTCGGGCGGTTTCGTCTTCCATCTCCGGTGGGCCCAGAAATAATGATCGGGGTGGTCCCTGATCACGCTCTCCAGTTCTTTCATCAGCGCGGATGTCAGACGGAATATCTCTCCCTCACCTTCCGCGCCGGTATCGGCACGCATTGCGGGATTGAACCACACATCGTGTGTCTCGTCCTCCCGCCTCACGATGCTGGCAAATATCATCGGGCATCCTATCTTCCAGACGAACTGCGCCGCGCCGGGATGGGTCGAAGAGGGGATACCGAAGAAGTCGACGAATATCCCCGACTTTCTCGCGTCCTGATCGGACAGGATCGCCACCAGCCTGTTCTTCTTCAGCGAACGGAACACCCCCCTGACGGCGACCCCCTTCGCGATGAGCCCGATGCCCACAGACCTCCTCAAGCCGTTCATGTAATCGTCCACGAGGTTGTTAGTCTGCTCTCCGATGAGAAAATCGATGGGAACGCCCCGTGCAGCGACGGACGCGCCGAGCAGCTCCCAGCTCCCGAAGTGGCCCGTCACCGCGACCAGGCCCTTTCCCTCGGCCAAGGCCGCGTCGACATGCTCCATGCCGTGGAACCTGACCATCTCCCGCAGCCTCTCGGCGCTCAGGCGCCGCAGGGAAGCGAACTCGACCATCGACTTGGCGAAATTGACGTAGGAGCGTCTTCCGATCCGAACCCTCTCCGCCTCCCCGATAGTATCGCCGAATGCCCTCTCGAGATTGTCGAGGGTCACACGGCGCCTGATCCTGACGGCGTCGAATGCGAAGGCCCCGAAGAGCCCTCCTGCCTTGATCGACCATCTGTATGGAAGAACCAGTGGCAGCCAGCTGAGCAGCTTTACCCCGAAGAGCTCCAGCCTGTGTCTGAATCTTTTCCATCCAGTTGCGTGCATAAATCCTCCATCGATCGGGCGCTTAGGCCCACTTCCTCGCCAGCCAGCTCAGTTTGATCTCCACGGCGTTTTCGGGGCAAAGCTCGTGGCAGCACATGCACTGGACGCACTCGTCGTGCACCACCCGGAACTTGTCCCCCGCCGGCACGATCGTCTTGACCGGGCAACTCCTGTAACACATCTCGCAGCCGGTACATTTATCCTCGTCGATGACCAGTCTCAACCAGACTAACGGGGCAAGCATTCTGACCAGAGGTCCGGGTATGAGCCTCATACCGAGATTTGAAGGAAGATCGAAATCCTCGATGGCTGTGCCGGCCGCATCGCCATTAACATCTATCATCTCCAGGGCGCTGACGCCGAGCCCCCGTTCGCCGGCAAGCCTCGTCGTATCGATCCTGTCCGGCCTGAATCCGATCACTTCGGAGATGACGGCGTCCAGCGCTACGGCGTCGTCCGAGACCACTATCAGCCCCGTCTCCTTCGGTTCACCCGAGCTGGGTCCGTTCCCTTCCATCGAGAGGATCGCGTCCATTATATTCAATGCCGGGCGGACATGACTGTAGAGCTCGACGAGCATCGAGGCGAATTCGGAAGGCTTCGGGAATATCTTGTGCATCTCGGCCTTCCTGAATCCAGGCACCACGCCGAACATGTTCTTGACCGCTCCGGTCATCAGCGTCAACGAGTGGGTCTTCAATTTCGGAAGGTTGATCACAACGTCCGCCTCACGTACAGGCTTCGCGATATACAGCCTGAGCCTGCCCGCGTCGATTTCTTCCGAGCCGGAGGCCTCGAAATTTATGAGTTCCAGCCCGGCCCTTTCAGCCATTTCGCTCATCAGGGTGTTTTCCCATACGCGCTCGATTCCTCGTATCGCTCCGCCGGGACTGTCCCCGACGAACGGATCGCCTCCGGCCTCGCGGACCAGTGCCGCTACCGTCTCTACAATGTGAGGATGCGTGGTTATCGCCCGTGAAGGATCTTTCGCGGAGAGGAGATTCGGCTTGAGAAGTACCCGGTCGCCGGCAGAGACGAATGCGGCCATGCCTCCGAAAGGACCGAGAGCTTTCGAGATAACACGGCGAAGCTCTTCGGTGCCGTACGTTGTACACCTGTTGAGGGAGACGATAGATCTGCCTGCGCGTTCCATCCGATTGGAATTCCCGGAAATGCTCAGAAACTGCCTGTCGCGTGATCTTTCCACGACCCGGCGAGCGCGTAAGTGCCGCCGCCGCATGATTCGATTATCCCCCGCATCTCCAGATCGAGGAGAAGCGGCAGGATCACAGTCGAAGAAATATGGCAGATTTGCGCAAGCTCATCAATATGTTTCGGGTCGAGATCCAGGGCCATGACGACCTTCTTTTCGTTACCCTCGAGAGAGCCCTTGCCCGGATCGAGCCCGGTGAATCGATGGAATTCCCGGACATCCTCCACTATGCGACCGCACGGCGGCAGGGCGGCAAGGATATCGTCGACGTCCTCGACGAGGCACGCCCCTTCCTTGATGAGGCGATGCGGCCCGCGGCAGTTCTCCTGCTCGCCCGGGCCCGGGCCGGCGAAGACTTCCCTCCCCTGGTCGGCGGCCCACCTGGCGGTGATCATCGCCCCGCTGGCAAGCCTGGCCTCGACCACAACAACTCCCAGTGACAATCCGCTGAGGATCCTGTTGCGCATCGGGAAATGATGCTTCATCGGCGGCGTTCCCGGCGGAAACTCGGAAAGAACGCAGCCGTGCCTGGCAATCTCCATCGCGAGCGGTGCGTTCTCCGGAGGATACGCTATGTCGATCCCGCATCCGAGGACTGCGCATGTGTATCCTCCCCCTGCCAGCGCACCGTCGTGGGACACCGTATCGATGCCCCTTGCCATTCCACTGACCACGAGGATTCCGCGCCTGGAGAGTTCCCATGCCAGCTCCCTCGCGACAACCAGTCCGCGCCTGGTGGAACGACGCGAGCCGACGATGCATATCGCCGGCCCGGAAGCAGCTTCGATATTGCCCCTGTAAAAGAGAACCGGCGGGGCTTCCGGCGTCTCGGCCAGCATATCGGGATAACCCGGATCGGAGACGCAGAGCACCCCGT
>JAUWMD010000161.1 GCA_030613345.1 Candidatus Krumholzibacteriota bacterium | reverse complement strand
AGAGAAAATCGCCCGTAACAATGGCAAAATCACGTCCGGCCCAGGCGTCGAGCCTGCCGCCGACTCCCTCTACAGACGAGGAGATCTCGTCGGCGCCCATGCCGCCGGCTCCCTTGAGCAGGAGCCTGGCGGTCATGCCGGCCAGACCCTCGCCACCCGGCCCGTCGTTGCACGAACCGGCAGGGACGAGGAGCCTCATCATCACGAGCGGCACCTCGCCCGTCTCGACGATGAAGACCTTCAGGCCGTTCTTCATGACGTGCTCCTCGAAGTCGGGGAGCTTGACGTCCCTGGTGCCCGCCACAGCGGGCACGGAGGCGGCGATCACGGCCGCCGCGATCAATACTGAAAATATCCGTCTCATAGCATGATCCTCCTATGCCTCGGGCACCAGTGTCACCACTGTCCTGTTCCTGCGAGCGAAATATTTCTTCGCCGCCTCGCGGACCTCTTCATCGGTCACGGTCCTGTAGCGGCCCGGCACATTCATGATCTCGAGATAGTCGCCGAAGAGGATCTCGTACCTGCCGATCTTGCTCGCCCTGTCGTTGACCGTCTGCATGTTTCTCACGAAATCGGCCTCCAGGACATTCTTCGCCCGCGCGAGTTCCTCATCGAGAACACCGTTCTCCGCGATCTCGTCCAGCGCGGCGTAGACGGCCTCCTCAGCCTCCGTCGTCTCGTGGCCCGGCTTCATCTTGATGTTAAATGAGAAAAGATACGGATCGATCCGCCACGGGAAAGAGGCCCGCACCGACATCGCGGCCCCGCTCCCGCGGACGAGCTCGCGGTAGAGCCTCGAGCTCCTGCCGCCGGTGAGGATCTTCTGGAGGACGTCGAGCGCATAGATATCGCCGCTCTCGATGTCGGGGGTGTGATAGGCGATCATCACGGCGGGCAGCTCCGCCTTTCTGTGGACCTCTCCCCGGCGCTCGCCCATCTGTTCCGGCTCGGCCGTGCGGACCGCCTTCGGCGGATCCTGGGCCGGGATATCGTCGTAGTATTCGTGTATCAGCTTCATCGCCTTCTTCGTGTCGAAGTCGCCGGCGATGATGAGGATCGCGTTGTTGGGGGCGTAGAACATCCTGAAGTACTCGACGCAGTCGTCCCGGTCGATCGCCTCGAGATCGGACATCCAGCCGATGACGGGCCACTTGTACGGATGGGCCTTGAACGCGAGCGCGTCGAGGTCTTCGCGCATCTGGCCCTGAACCGAGTTGTCGATCCTCAGGCGGCGCTCCTCCTTGACAACGTCCATTTCGCTGATGACGAATTTCGGGTCGAGGGCGAGCGACTTCATCCTGTCCGAGTCGAGGTCGATGCAGAGCTCGAGGCCGTCGCTCGATATATCCTCGTAGTATGCGGTCATATCGGCCGAGGTAAAGGCGTTGGAATAGCCGCCGTTCGCCTCGAGGACGGCATCGAACTCTTTCGGGCCGTACTTGTCGGCGCCGTTGAACATCATGTGTTCCATGAAATGCGAGATCCCCGTGATGCCTGCGCTTTCGTTACGCGCCCCCACGCGGAAGAATGTCTGGTAGCTGATGACCGGGACCGAGTGGTCCTCGACGAGGATCACCTTGAGGCCGTTGTCGAGGGTCTCCACGGTGGCGTCGATCGATACCTCGATCTTTTCGCCGGCGAGCACGGGGGACACCCCTGCGGAAAGGACAAACAGCATGGCGATCAGAGCAACCGCCGGCATCCTTCTCTTCATATTTCCTCCTGTGTAGCTGAAACGGACATACCCGGACCTGCCGAAGCGGCCGCCGGGATATGTGAAAGATAACGAATCGCGAGGCGTCAGGCCACCTTTCGCCTGATCCGCTTCCTTGTTTTCTTGCGGTTGTAATTGCGGACGAGTTCCATGAAAATCTCGAGATCGTTCTCGAGGTCGGTCTGCGTCCCGTCGAAGTAGAAGTTCCTGATGGGGATGTTCTCGTGGTCGGCGCTTACCCTCGGGTAGATCGCCTCGGAGACGATCCCGTTCATGCAGGTAAACGGGCTGATGTCGATGATGCCGTCCGCGCCCTTCCCGTACATGTATATCGATTTGCCGACGCTCAGGACCATCTCGCCGAGCGAACCCGCTACGGGGAGATAGGGCGCGGCGATGTCAAGGACCTCGCCCACGCTGTGGGGCTCCTCGACGCCGATGAACTCGCCCTGCAGCGGGGCGAGCAGCTTCTTCTCGTATCCGTGCTGGAAGCGACGCTTGATCAGCGCGCCGAGCATTCCGGTCGTGAAGGTCTTGCCCAGCCTCTTGAGGTTCCTGATGTTGTCGCTGTCAGTGTAGTGGATCCACTCGGTGATGTCCGAGAGCCACGCCTGGGCCCCTAACGGCTCGAGGCGCCTGATCAGGTCCTCGTTGCTGAAGGTGCTGAGGCGGCAGAAGATCTCGCCGACCACTCCGACGAGCATCACGTCTTTACCGAAATCGGCCGGCACGGAGCGGAAGATGTCCCTCGCCCCCTCCATCGCGCCGACGAGCGAGCCGAGTTTCCTGCCGAGCGGCTCGGACCGGTCGGCCATCGTGTCGCAGAACAGTTTCAGGGATCTCGCGTGCGCCTCATCGGCGGCGCCCGGCCGGGTCTCGTACGGCCTGTATATGTGGAGCATCTTGCGGAAGGCGTCACTCGCCACGAGCCCCCACCAGCCGAGCTTGAGGAGGTCGCCGGCGCTCTCGCCGATGCTCGCGTACCCGTCGGCGCTGGTCGGCGAGACGATCAGGACCTCTCCGTGGCCCATCTCTTCCATCACCTGCTGCGTAAACGGCGAGTACTGTCCGAACCGGCACGGGCCTCCGGCCGTCGGCATGAAGAATGCCGTCTTCGACGGGTCGAACCCGGGCTGCTCGATGACGCGGAGCAGGTTGCCGATCGTGACGCGCGCGGGAAGGCACTCGTCGCCCGATGTGCACTTTCCCGCGTACTCGTACGTCCTTTCGTCACCCTCGGGTGTGGGCTGCGCCTCTATCCCGAGGTACCTGAAGGCTGAAGAGAAGGCCTCTGCTCCTCCGGAAGACATTCTCGGGACGTAGAGGGTTCTTCCCGCGAGGGGGTTCCCTTTGTTTTCCACCATCTGAGGACTCCTTTGCTGTCGAGATATGCCTCGCAGCGCGTCATTATGCCGGCGGCGTTGCCGTGCGCATCAAACTGAAGCGTGAGATAGGGGCGAACCGCCGCCTTGCCCGTGAAGTGTTTCACGTACGAGTCGGGGCCGCACTTGAAGTTCGTAATGTATATCATGTGCAGGTTCTCCCTCTGGGCCGCGTATCGCGCTGCCTGGAGGATCTTCCTGCCGTAGTTCCAGAACATGTTGGCACCGAGGTCGCGTATCCCGATCCCGTCGATATCGACAAAGAAGATCGGAATGACGTTTGCGCCATAGAAGTCCCTCAGCTTGCCGGGGACGTTGAGATTGACGTCGCGGTCGACGATGTTGTAGGGGCGCCCTACGATGATGATCCCCTGCTCGCCAGTCTCGTCGAGGGTCCTCAGAGCCTTCGCCCCCTCCTCGCGCACCGCCTCGCGGAAGATCCTCTGCGCCTCGTAAGCCGCCTTCACTGCCTTTTTATGATGGCGCGTGCCGATACCGAACTTCGCTGCGAACCCGCGCAGCTCCTTTTCGACATATTTCTCGCCCTCGCGGAAGTGGACGAGCGGCGCCGAGATGAACTCCTCGCGGCCGCGGAGCGAGGGCATGCTCCTCACGACGAAGGGCAGGGTCTGTCCCCACGGACAGACGTACGAGTTGACCTCGGGGATATCGGTCTCCGAGTCGATCACGTTCGGTATGAGGATGCTGTCGAGGCCCTCCTCCTCGAGTAGCGACTCGACATGGCCGTGCGCCACCTGTATCGGGAAACACGGCTCGGCGACGACCGCCTCGACTCCCTGGTGGACTATTCTTTTGTTCGTCGCCTTCGAGGTGACGACCTCGATCCCCATCGCGCGCAGGTAGGTATTCCAGAAAGGGTAACGGTCGAAGAAGTACATCGCCCGGGGGAAACCTATCCGGTACGAGCCTGTCCCGGCGGGCAGATCGAGCCCGGCTGAGGCGGCGGCCGCGGGAAGGTAGTCGCGCTCGAGCAGCTCGTCGTATATCGCCATGAGGTCGGAGATGACCGGTTTCTTCGGAACCTTGGCGCGCTTGCGATACTTGTCGCTGCACTTGTCTCCCCAGTAGGTGTGTTCGCCCTCGACGGTGAACTCCTGGATATCGCAATAGTTCGTGCACCCGCGGCATGTGAACTCGCGGATGCTGAATTCGACGTTTTCCAGTTCGTACCCCCGGAACGAGGTCTGCAGATCGAGCGATTTGACCTTTTCCTTCGCCAGCAGCGCAGCGCCGACTGCGCCGATGACACCGTTGTGTGGCGGTACGATGATCTCGCGCCCGATGACCTCGCTGAATGCGGCGGCGACGGCGTCGTTGTACGCCGTCCCCCCCTGGAAGAAGATCACGTTGCCGATACGGCGGCCGCGCACGACCCTGTTGAGGTAGTTCTGCACGACCGAGTAGGCCAGCCCGGCGATGATGTCGTTCTTCTCCGCCCCGCGCTTCATGTAGGCAGAGACGTCCTGCTCCATGTAGACGGTGCACCTCTCGCCGAGACGCAGGGGCTTCCCGGAGGCGAACGCCCTTTCTGCGAACTCGCCGATGATGCTGATGTCGAGCTTCTCGGCCTGCTCCTCGAGGAACGAGCCGGTGCCGGCGGCGCACGCCTCATTCATCGTGAAGTCTGTGACGATCCCGTCGTCTATCCTTATGTATTTTGAATCCTGCCCGCCTATCTCGAATATAGTGTCGACCTTCTGATGGAGCAGGCGGTCGCCGATAAAGGTAGCGCCGGTCTTGTGGGCGGTGATCTCGTCGTTGATCGTGTCGGCGCCTGTCAGCTCACCGATGAGCTCCCTTCCCGAACCCGTCGTCCCGACGCCCCTGATGCGCACCATGTCGCCGAGCTCGTCGCGGATCTCGTGGAGCCCGTTGCCTACTACCTCTATCGGGCGCGCCTCCGTGCGCAGGTATATTTCCTTGATCATGTCGCCGTTGTCGTCGACGAGAACGAGGTTGGTGCTCACAGAGCCGATATCTATCCCGAGGTAGGCGTCGACCGGCAGGGTCCTGCCCGTAAACGAGTATTCCTTCACGCGGCCGCGCAGAAAGCTGACCTTGTCCCGGGTGAGCACATTCCACGAAGGGAACGACTTGCCGGCCGATTTTCCGCCACTCCCGAGAAGACGGAGGAACTCTCCCTCGTCGAAACCGTCGCCGTTGCCCGTGGCGATGAACGCCGCGCCTATGGCTCCGGCATAGACCCCTTCCTCGGGGACGAAGAAATCGTCCTCGTTGATCTCGAAGACCTCGCGCACCGCGCTCGCGACGCTCTTGTTCAGGGCGACGCCGCCGATGAACGCCGTTTTCCCCCTCACGTCCTTCCCCTTGACGATATTGCTCTTGAAGTTCCTCGCCACCGCCTCGCAGAGCCCCTTGAGGACCTCTTCGGGCTTGTACCCCTTCTGCTGGGCATGGATCATGTCCGTCTTGGCGAATACGCTGCAGCGGCCGGCGATCTTCGGGCTGCGCCCGGTCGAGAGGACGAGGTCACCGACCTCTTCGATCCCGAACCGCAGACGGCTCGACTGCTGGTCCATGAACGACCCTGTGCCGGCGGCGCAGTCGCCGTTCGTCTCGTAGTCGACGATCCCGGTGACGGCGTCCTCGCACGAGACGCGGATGAACTTCGAGTTCTCCCCGCCCATCTCGAATATGTTCTCGACGTCCGGATATATCCTCCCGATGCCGGTGGCCGCCGCCTTGAACTCGTTCTCGACGGGGATGCCCAGCAGCTCGCCGACGAGCTTGCCGGATGATCCCGTGATCATCACACTCTTCAGCTCGCCCGGCACGAGCAGTCCGGTAATGGCCCTGACCTGCTCGACCACCGCGTCGATCGGCCTGCCCTGGATGCGGCGGTACCCGGAGACGGCCACAGCCTTGCCGTGCTCGGTCGCATACTCGAAGACGCTGCAGACCGCATCGCCCGAGGCGGCTATCTCCCTGAGCCGCTCGCCCGCCCCGAAGAGGGCGCACTTCGTGCTGACAGTTCCGACGTCTATTCCGAGAGTGATTCCCATTC
>JAUWMD010000083.1 GCA_030613345.1 Candidatus Krumholzibacteriota bacterium | reverse complement strand
CTATTACGAGATCGTCATCGAGGCGTCGAGCGGGAGCAGGGTGTTCAACCTCGGCGCGTTCGACATCCTCGATGGGACGGAAGTCGTCATGGTCGACGGCACGAAGCTCTCGAGGGGATCGGACTATGACATCGATTATATCGGCGGGTCGGTTACGCTCAAGGGGGACTACGGCAATCTGCCCCCCGATTCCAGGGTGACGATAGATTACCAGCACAAGCCTCTTTTCGGTGGAGGGAAGAGCTCTCTGCTTGGTATCGGCGGCAACCTCTACCTCTCCGAGAACGCGAGGATCAACGCCACTTTCCTTTACAATTCCGTCGGAACCCCGAAGTACAGGCCGAGGCTCGGCGATGAGCCTACGAGAAACATGGCAGCCGATGTCAACGGATCTTTCCAGTTCCGTCCCGGCTGGATGACGACGATGGCGAACATACTGCCGTTCGTCGACACCGACGCTGCAAGTAACCTGAGCCTTTCCGGCGAGGTGGCGATGAGCTTGCCCAATCCCAACACGAAGGGAGAGGCGTCTGTCGACGACATGGAAGGGGTCGAGGACAGTGACCAGGTAAACCTCATCCGTGCCCAGTGGTTCGAGGCGAGCCCTCCGGTCGATCCGGACGCTCCCGGGACCATCCTGCCTTCCTGGCCGCAGGGGATGGAGTTCTACTGGTACAACCCTGCCAACACCGACCAGCAGAAATTCCTGACAACGAGCAAGAAGGACCTCAACCCCAATCTCGACGACCGGGAGAACTCGAGACAGACCTCGATGTTCATCAAGGCGATCGATCCGGATATCAACCAGTGGGCGGGGATCATGACCGGATTCCCCGGCGGGATCGATCTCTCTACATCACAGTACCTCGAGATATGGGTCAACGATTATACCGTGGAGCAGATCGACCGCCGGGGGATACTGCATATCGATTTCGGGAAGATCGACGAGGATTTTCACGAGCCCGACTCGAACAGGTTCGACGTCGAGAACCTTATCAACTGGACTATAGTGGACGACCGGGGATTCCGCGGCGATGATCCGAGCAAGGAGTTCAATGGCGACTTCGGCGCGGACAAGTATGACAGCGAGAGGGGTATCTACAGGTGGATCAACTCGAGGATCGGCAACTCGAGGGCCGACAGCGAGGACCTGAACAGGAACAGCCGTCTCGATTCGATCAACGAGTATTATTCCCTCGAGCTCGATCTTGCCGATACGGCGATCATCGACATCCAGAGGGACTTCGAGGGGGCCACTTCCTACTGGGACGATTCGGAGAAGGGGTGGATCAACAGGAAGAAGAGCTGGAGAATGTACAGGCTCGATCTCTCCAGGGCCGAGGTCGTAGGCAGCCTTCCCCCGAGGCTCGACAAGATATCCCACATGAAGATCTGGGTGGAGAACATCGACGAAGTACAGGCGATCACGGAGAATAATCGTGACCCCGATCACATGGTCGAGATCACCGGGATCAAGTTCGTCGGCAGCAGGTGGGAGTTCAACAATATAAGGGACCTTGCCGACAACGAGACGCCTGTTTCACCTCCCGGCCAGGGCACGATCAGCGAGATGAAGGTCAATCTCGGGACGATCAACAACAAGGACAATCCCTCGATCTACGAGACGCCGTATCCACCCGACGTGGAAGAGGGGATCGAAAACCGCGAACAGTCGCTCATCTACGCTGTAGAGAACTTCGAGACGGGGTATTCGTTCAAGTCGATGAAGCGGTTCTTCGGGCGGGGGGAGGATTTCAATCAGTACAAGGAGGTCCATTTCTTCATACGCCCGGACGACGGGCTGGTCAGCGGCGTGACCGACGGGATGGAGTTCTACCTGCAGATCGCGTACGACAGCCTCAACTATTACGAGGTGGCCATCTCCCTCCACGAGGGGCAGGCGAACAGATGGCAGATGGTCAGCGTCCTGATGAGCGACCTGACCAACATGAAGATAGATGCCGTTCCAGGGGGGATCATCGAGAATGAGATCACCGACTCGGCGGATCCGTCGAAGAAGTACACGGCGAGGCTCCGCGGCGATCCTACCCTGTTCAAGGTGAGATATCTCTTCGCCGGAATCAGGAACGATACCGGCATCCGTTTTTCCCGCGGATCGCTGTGGTTCAACGACGTATCGCTCGGAGGAGTGCGCAAAGACATGGATCACGCCGAGAGGCTCAGCGCCTCGGCCAATTTTGCCAATATCCTGTCGTTCAACGCGAGCTACCAGAGGACCGGGCCCGAGTTCAGGTCCCTCAAGCAGAAGAAGGGCAGCGGTACGACTAGCGACAACCTCGCACTGTCGGGCAAGACCGAGGTCGGCCATCTCATCCCGACCCTCGGCTTCCACATCCCCGTCACGGCGAGGTACAACAAGTCCCAGTCGAAACCGAAGTATCTGACGCAGAGCGATGTCGAGATAATCGACGAGGCGGTCAGAAACAAGCAGAAGACGATAAGGAACAGCTACTCATACAGCGTCTCGCTCAGCAGGCGCGGCTCGAGGAATTGGGCCATGAAGCGGGTATTCGACAACCTCAAGATGGGCGTGAACTACTCGAAGAACCAGTTGGCGTCGCCGACCTCGATCGACACATCGTGGTCGTACAGCTGGAACACGAACTACCAGATCCAGTTCAGTAAGGACCGGAAGCTGAAGCTTCTCAAGGGAATAGAGCTGAGGTACTGGCTCACGAACTTCACCGTGAAGGCGGCCGGCTCGAAGTCCCTCAAGAAGATATACTCGTACAGCGGCGAAAGGTATATCAAGGGTCCGACCGGATTCTCACACGGCTGGAATAACGAGATGTCGATGAGCTACGATCCGTTCGAATCGGTGAAGATCAATTTCCACAGGAACGAAAATCGGAACATGATGAGCTACCGCGAGTTCTACGGAATACCAGTCGGAAGGCTCTTCGAATACAGGCAGAACTTCGAGATGCAGTATCAGCCGCGCGGATACGTATGGCTGTTATCGCAGTTCAATCCGAGGCTCGAGTATACCTCGCGTTACGGCGAGGACCTCAATCCCGGCGTGAGAAAGCCCGGCGATCCCGAGGATACAAGGAATGTCAACAGCAACAGGAAGATAAGCATCGTCTTCGATTTCGATATCGGCGGATACGCGATCGATTTCGGGAAGTGGATAAGAGTGTTCGGTGAACATGAGGAAGTCACGGCCGTTCCGGGATCTTCCGGCGCCACGCTCGCCAGGAAGAAGGAAGATTTCCAGAAGTTAATCTCGGAAAAGAAAATGCCGACGCAGAGCAGTTCGCGGCCCGCTGACGAGATCGATAAGATCAGGGACACGGAGAGGTTGCCGGTGCCCGTACAGCCCCCGGCGGGACAGGATACCGACGACCAGGAGGAGAAGAAAGGCGCCTTCTCCGACCTCATGGTGAGGAAGCCGCAGTCGAGTATCGACGGGCTGGATCTGCCGAAGCCGGAGGAAGAGAAGGCCGCGAAGGCGGATACCGTCGCGAAGGTAAGGGGCGAATCCTGGCGACTCTTGAAGGTAACCCTGAGATTCCTCGGGAGGATCGATCCGATCAAGAGCTCGATCCGGATCGAGGACAGAAGCAGTTACCAGCGCTTGTACGAGAAGGCCGACTGGATGTACCGTTTCGGATTCGACCGCGGATCGGGCGCGATCGGTTCCTCCTGCGATAAGGCGGACTGCGCGCCGGAGAACGAACCGCACCGGGCGTCGAAGAAGATCGTACTCGATCTCAGATCAGGGCTCGACCTGACGTCCAACCTGTCGGCCGACATACGTTTCAACATGTCGAGGAGGGCTGAGGAGGCCGACAGCAGGCTGACGGAGTCAGAGAACATGACCTGGCCCGACATCGCCCTGAACTGGCAAGGCCTCGAGAACTGGGGGCTTCTCAACAGGCTGGTAGAGAGCAGCAACTTCACGGTCAACTTCGTAAGGAAGACGACGAAGAGCGTCAGTATCGACAGGCAGGATTACGTCCTGAGCCCCAACTGGAACCTCAAGTGGAAGAACACCCTGTCGACAAATCTCTCCTTCTCTTACAGCAGGCGGACAAAGATCCAGAAGAAGCAGGAGATCTGGGACCAGACGTGGGCGGCAAACCTCGACCTGCGGTACGACATAAAGGGATCGAAGGGCATTGGGTTGCCCATCCCGGGCCTGAGAGGCAAGAAGATAAAGTTCGAAAGTAATTTGACCACCACGCTGAACCTGGGGTACAGTTCGACGGAGAGTTACAATCTTCCGGCGTCGACCGTGATAATGGTCAGTCCGAGGTTCACATATTCATTCAGCCGGAACATCTCGGGGAGCCTGACGGCCAACTACAGGAGGATGGCCGGCGGCAGGTTCGGGTACATCAACCACGAGGTCGGTCTGCATGCGAGTGCGGAATTCAAGTTCTAGGACGGTCCTGCGGATAGCGGTGGCAGTTCCGGTTCTCACCGTAGTCGCCCTCGCCGCCATCATCGGCTGTGGTTCCGGCGACGTCCCCGAGTTCGACAGCCGGTCGGCCTTCACATTCCTCGAGCAGCAGGTCGATATCGGATTCCGCTACCCCGGATCTCCCGAACACAGGGAACTGCAGAGATACCTCACGGGCAGGCTCCAGGACTTCGGAGCGAACGTTTCCCTTCAACCATTCGACGCAGTGCTGACCACGGGCGACACGCTGCACCTGATAAACATCATCGGCAATTACAACAGGGGGGCGTCGAAACGTGTTATGATCGCCGCGCATTACGATACGAGGCCGTATGCCGACCGGGATCCCGATCCGGCAAACCGCGACAAGCCTATCCACGGCGCCAACGACGGGGCGAGCGGCGTCGCCGTATTGCTCGAAATAGCGAGGCTGCTGGGGCAGAATGAACCGCCTGTGGGTGTCGACATCGTCCTCTTTGACGGGGAGGACTACGGCAGGGAAGGCGTGCCGATAGATTACTGCCTCGGTTCGACGCACTTCTCGAGACACCTGAAGGGGTACAGGCCTTCGGCGGCGATCGTGATCGACATGATCGGCGACAGGGACCTCGAGATCATGATGGAGGGATACTCGATGGCTGCCTCGCCCGAGCTGCTCGGCGAGCTGTTCGACATCGCCGGCGAGCTCGGTTTCGAGCAGTTCCGCCGGAAAAAGATGGGCGCGATAATCGACGACCATCTCCCCCTGATACAGGTCGGCATCAACGCCGTCGACCTGATCGATTTCAACTATGAATACTGGCACACTCTCGAGGACACTCCCGACAAGTGCTCGCCCGCGTCGCTCGAGGTGGTCGGAAAGGTGCTGCTGCACTATATCTGGCGGCAGTGAAAGAGCCTGCCGGCCGCCCTCTCCTCAAAAAGTACTTGATTTATCCGTTTCCTTATGGATACTTATATATCGACGTTATGAATGGGGCGGTGGGCGCCCCGTTTTCTTTTATATCCGGCGTTTCGGCGCTCGGAGGCGTTGGGGCGGCGACCGATGATCCCAGACGAACAACTCTCTTCCACAGTGGAGAAAGAAGTCGATCTCCTCGGCTGCGAGCTCGTAAAGCTCGATCTGATCTCGAGGGGCCGCAGACTGGTCCTGCGGATATTCATCGACAGGTCCGGAGGGAATGTGTCGGTCGATGACTGTGTCAAGGTATCGAAGGCGGTCGGGTTCGTGCTGGAGGGCGAGGAGTTGATCCAGGGGCCGTACAGCCTGGAGGTCTCATCCCCCGGCATCAACAGGCCGCTGGTGAAGCCGGCGCACTTCGAGAGGTTCAGCGGGTACGGCGCCAGAGTGGAATACTCCGGAGAGGCCGGAGAGAAGAAGACGGTCATCGGGGAGATCGCGAGGGTTGAGGATCGCTCCATCGTGATAGTTTCCGCCGGCGAAGAGCTGGCCATCGGGTTCGACAGGATCATCAAGGCGAACCTTCACGGGGAGAACTGGGACATAGGCGGAACGAAGGGGCGCGGCAGGAAGCGAACCGGGAAAGGCCGCCAGAGGAAAAGATTTTGACACTTCAACGTGCGTAGACTAGAATACTCCGCACGGTTTGAAGGGAGCGTCAGGAATGAACGCAGGATTTCTGGAAGCATTTGCGCAGATAATCAGGGTCAAGAGGGTTGACAAGGCCACTCTTATCGACACGATCAAGATGAGCCTCATCTCGGCGGCCAAGCGGAAGTTCGGGCAGGAAGCGGAGATAGAGGTCGAGCTGGACGACACGAAGGGCTTGCTCGAGGTATATCGTATATTCAAAGTCGTCAAGAAGGTAGAGGAGCCCGATACCGAGATAGACCTCAAGAGCGCCCGCGAGATGGATGACGAGGCCAAGGTCGGGTCCGAGATCAAGCTGATGCTTCCCCTCGAGGAGTTTGGCCGCAACGCCGTTCAGACGGCCAAGCAGGTCCTGATGCAGAAGGTCAGGGAGGCGGAGAGGGGCAGGGTCTTCGAGGATTACAAGGACAAGGTCGGAGTCATCGCCTCCGGCACGGTCCGCCAGGTGGACAGGGGCAATATCCTCGTCAATCTCGGCAGGGCCGAGGCGTACCTGCCCAATCGCGAACAGATCCGCAAGGAGCGCTACAACCAGGGCGATACGATCCGCGCCGTCATCATCGAGGTCGACAAGGAGGCAAAGGGCCCCCTGATCATTCTTTCCCGGACGAGCAACCAGTTCCTCCAGAAGCTGTTCGAGCAGGAAGTCCCCGAGATATTCGACGGCGACGTCGAGATAAAGAAAATCGCCCGCGAGCCGGGTGGACGCTCGAAGATCGCTGTTCACTCGAGAAGCGATAAGGTCGACGCCGTCGGTTCCTGTGTCGGAATGAAGGGATCGCGCGTACAGGCTGTCGTGAATGAGCTTCACGGCGAGAAGATAGATATAGTCAGCTGGCGCGAGAGCTCCAATGAGTTCGTGACGAGGGCGCTCGCGCCGGCGAAGGTATCGGCGCTGAGGTTCAACGAGGCCGAGGAGGATGTCCTCGCCATCGTCGAGGAGGACCAGCTTTCGCTTGCCATCGGCAAGGAGGGGCAGAACGTCCGTCTCGCATCGAAACTCACCGGCTGGAAGATCGACCTGGCGAACGTCAGGGACGTTGAGCGCAGGGACAAGCTTGAGCAGAGACTCCAGATGGAAATCTCCGACATGGTCGGGGTGACGCCGAAGATCGCGGCGAAGATGAAGGGTATGGGTATTCTCACCGTCCAGAAGCTGTACAAGACCACGTACGACGAGCTGATCGGCATCGAGGGCATCGGCCCGAAGACGGCGGAGAAGCTCAAGGAGAGCGCGATCGAGACGATGGACGAGCTGAACAAGGCGCTCGAGGAACTCCTCGAGAAAGAAAAGGCCGAAGAGATCACCACCGAGGAGCTCTTCGACGAGACCGCCCTCGCTCCCGAGATCGAGAAGAAGGAAGAGGAAGTCGCGCTCACCGAGGAGGAGCTGTTCGGAGACCTTACCGGGTCGGGTGACGAGGATGAGGACGAAAAGGACTCTCCGGAGGAAGAGGAAAACGGCGGCGAGGATGAAGAAGAGGCCGGGAAAAGCGACGAGGAGGACGCTGCCGGGGACGCAGGAGAAGAAACCGGGGAGGAGCCGGAAGTTCCCTCTGAAGATACAGAGACCGGAGAGCCGGGCGGCGAGGATACCGGTCCCGGCAAAAAGGAAGAATAAGGGTGTTCGAAGGGAGTTGAGGTCCTTTGGCGAAAGTCCGCGTATATCAGCTTGCCCGCAAATACGAGATCTCCAGTGATGCTCTGCGCAAGATTCTCGTGAAGGAGGGCATCACCGTCAAGAGCCACATGAGCTCCGTGGACGAGAAGGCCGAGACGTTCGTCGAGCAGCATTTCAAACGCGTCAAGGCGGCCGCGACTCGCGAGGTGAGGAGGAAGGACAGGAAGCCGCCCAGGGGCAAACCGGCGAAGAAGATAAAGAGCAAGAAGACCAGGAAACCGGCAAAAAAGCCCGAGACAGACCACAAGGCGGTCAAGGAGAGTGTCAAACGCACGCTCGCCAAGCTCGATGTCACAAGAAAATCCCGCAGGCGCAAGCGCGAGAAGGAGGAGGTCGTCGAGGTCGAGGAGGAGCTCAACGTCATCAAGCTCCCCGAGTTCTCCACAGTCGCGGATTTTGCGGAAAAGCTCGACGTCGATCCCGCGGAGATTATCCAGAAATGCCTGGCGCTGGGGCTGATGGTCTCGATCAACCAGAGGCTCGACTCCGACACGATCAAGGTGTTTGCCGAGGAGTATGGTGTCGGCGTCATGTTCATCTCCGCCTACGGACAGGACATGCTCGCGGGGAAGAAGGAAATCAGCCCCGAGCGGATGGTCGAGCGCTCTCCCGTGGTGACGATCATGGGACACGTCGATCACGGCAAGACCTCGCTTCTCGACAACATCCGCAACAGCAATATCATCGACGGCGAGAAGGGCGGCATCACGCAGCATATCGGAGCCTATGAGGTAGAGGCAGCCGGAAGGAAGATCACTTTCATCGACACTCCGGGACACGAAGCGTTCACCGCGATGCGCTCGAGGGGGGCCCAGCTCACCGATGTCGTCATACTCATCACTGCCGCCGACGACGGTGTGATGCCGCAGACGATCGAGGCGATCAACCATGCCAGGGCCGCCGACGTTCCGATAATCGTCGCGATAAACAAGATCGACCTGCCGAACGCCGACCTCGACAAGGTAAAGCAGGGTCTTCTCCAGCAGAACCTCGTGCTCGAGGAGTACGGCGGCAACGTGATGGGAGCGGAGATCTCGGCCAAGATCGGCACCAACATAGACAAGCTGCTCGAGATGATCCTCCTGCAGGCGGAGATGATGGAGCTGAAGGCCGATCCGGAGGCCGAGGTCCGCGGCGTTGTGCTCGAGGCACGCAAGGAGGGGGGCAGGGGCAATATCTGCACCGTCCTCATCCAGCAGGGGACCCTGAAGGTTGGCGATACCTTCATCACCGGCAACTACCACGGCAGGGTCAGAGCGATGCTCAACGAGCGGGGCGACAGGATAGAGCAGGCGCCGCCGTCGACACCCGCCGTCATCCTCGGATGTACGGGGATCCCGCAGGCGGGAGACGCCTTCTACCAGGTTGAGGACGAGAGGACGGCCAGGGAGATAGCGGCCAAGCGGCAGCAGTTCTCCCGCGAGAAGGACCGCCGCACGGTCCACAGGATCACCCTGGAAGACCTCTACAGGCAGATCCAGGAGGGCGGCGTCAAGGAACTCAACCTTATCATCAGGGCCGATATGGATGGCTCGGTGGAGGCGCTCACCGACAGCCTCACCTCTCTCGACACCGATGAGGTGAAGGTAAATGTGATCCAGAAACTCGTTGGCATGATAAACGAGAGCGATATTCTCCTCGCGTCCGCTTCGAACGCCGTGGTGATAGGATTCCACACCTTGATATCCCCGCAAGCGCAGCAGCTCGCCAAGACCGAGAACGTCGATGTCAGGTTCTACGAGGTCATCTACCAGGCGATAGACGATGTAAAGGACGCGATGTCGGGCCTGCTCGAGCCGGTGATCATCGAGACGCCTCTCGGGGATG
>JAUWMD010000048.1 GCA_030613345.1 Candidatus Krumholzibacteriota bacterium | reverse complement strand
AATCCGAATAACGCTCGCTCCCCCCGTATTACCGCGGCTGCTGGCACGGAGTTAGCCGGAGCTTCCTCTTACGGTACTGTCAGACCAAAAGGTTATTAACCAATTGGCTTTTCATCCCGTATGACAGGACTTTACATTCCGAAAAACTTCATCGTCCACGCGGCGTCGCTCGGTCAGGGTTTCCCCCATTGCCGAAGCCTCTCGACTGCTGCCTCCCGTAGGAGTCTGGGCCGTGTCTCAGTCCCAGTGTGGCCGGTCACCCTCTCAGGCCGGCTACCCATCGATGCCTTGGTAGGCCGTTACCCTACCAACAAGCTAATGGGACGCGGGACCATCTTCAAGCGACAGCTTACATGTAGAGGCCATCTTTGATCACAGGTCATGCGGCCTGTGATGTTATGCGGTATTAGCATTCCGTTAGAAATGTTATCCCCCACTCAAAGGCAGGTTTCCCACGCGTTACTCACCCGTTCGCCACTTTAATCGCGATTAAAAACCGCTTTCTCGTTCGACTTGCATGCCTAATCCACGCCGCCAGCGTTCATTCTGAGCCAGGATCGAACTCTCCGTTGTAAAAAAAATCGTAGAATACCGGCCGAGCCGGCATTCTAATTGACGGTATTCCAAACCCTTAGGTCGCAAAGCGACCCTCGGGCCCACGTCACTAGCTTGGTCCATCGCACGCTATTTCTTTTTCAAAGAGCGTATTTCCCTATATGGAAATTACTTTCCAGAAACTAAATATATCCGAGTTGTCGGGACTTGTCAACTCATATCCGGGGGTTTTCTAACTTATTTCGTTATCCCCGAATCGAGGCTTAAGCCCCTCTACTGCGAACACTCGCATTTATATAATTCATCAGTGCTCGCGTGTCAACAAATTTCGTGATTTTATTGATTTTTATTTATCGATAAATAATTCAGGGGCCGGGAAAGCGGGCGAGAATGTGTCCCTGGAACGTAAAAGAACTGGAAAAGAGCCGCCTTTCGCAGTACTTTCCCTTCGAGCCGCGGTAATCGGCAAGGCTGTGCGACAGCGGAGGACAGACAATGGTGAGAAAACTAAGGCGCGGAGAGAAGCTGGCGCTCCAGCTCCTTCTGGTAGTGGTCGTGCTCGCCGCCGGATTCATGACGGCAATGCTGATGTACCTCTCCCGCGACCTCCCCTCAATGGCGAGGCTCGAGATGATCGAGCCGTCCCTCAAGACGAGGATACTTGCCGCCGACTCGAGCGTCATAAGAGAATACTACAAGCAGGACAGGATCCTGCTGAAGATAGGGGAGATCCCGCCCGAGGTTCAGAAGACCTTCCTCTCCATCGAAGACAGGCGCTTCTACAACCACTTCGGGATAGATTTCTACCGCATCGCCTCCGCCGCCCTCAAGGACATACGGCACTGGGAAATACGGGAGGGCGCCTCTACGATCACGATGCAGCTCGCCACCGACCTCTTCTTCACCAAAGAGCAGACCTGGACGAGGAAGATCAAGGAGGCGCTGCTCGCCCTGAGGATCGAGCGCACCTACTCGAAGGACGAGATACTGGAGATGTATCTCAACCAGATCTACTTCGGCGGCGGCGGTTACGGAATCGAGGCCGCCTCGATGCGCTTCTTCGACAAGTCTGTCCGGGAACTCGAGCTCCACCAGATCGCCCTGCTGGCCGGGCTGCAGAAGAACCCCTCCGGGTACAACCCCTTCCACCACCCGGAGAGGGCCCTCAAGAGGCGCAACATATGCCTGACGATGATGCGTGACTTCGAGGTCATAGACGAGGCCCGGTTCGACTCGCTCAGGACGAAGCCCCTCGACGTCGTTCCCCGGGAGAGAGGCGACGTCGATTTCGCCGGGTACTTCACGGAACATATCAGGCAGATACTGTCACGCAAGTATGGCGACCAGGCGATCTACCGCGGAGGGCTGACCGTTTACACAACGCTCGACCCGTACCTGCAGGAAGTCGCCGAGGACAGCATGGAGACCTTTCTCACGCGCCTCGAGACGAAGCAGAAGTATGAATTGACCCGCGGCGCCTACCTCGACACCCTCGAGGCCGGATACGAGATAGCCCCCGACTACATCCAGTCCGGCGCCGTTGCCATCGATCCGCATACGGGCCATATCAAGGTGATGGTCGGCGGGCGCTCCTTCCGCGAGAAGAAGTTCAACAACGTCCTGCAGGCGAGACGCCAGCCCGGCTCGGCCTTCAAGACCTTCATATATATAGCAGCCCTGGACAACGGCTACAGTCCCTCCGACGTGCTCCTCGACACACCGATCGTAATCGAGATGCCGAACGGTGAAGTATACAAGCCGAGAAACTTCAGCAAGAAGTTCCACGGCGCCGTCTCTCTGCGCTATGCCCTCGACAAATCGATCAACATCCCCGCCGTCAAGCTTCTTCAGAAACTCGGCGGGCCGGCCGTCATCGGCATGGCGCACGACCTCGGGATCAGGAGCCGGCTGATGCCATACCTCTCACTCGCCCTCGGAGCCCAGGAGGTCACGCTTATAGAGCTCACCTCGGCATTCAGCGTGATGGCCGCCGAAGGGATCAGGGCCGAGCCCATGGCGATCCTCAAGATCGTCGACAGGAACGGCAACGTCCTCGAGGAGTTCAGGGAAGAGCGCGAGGATGTGCTCACCCCTCAGATCGCGTACATGGTCACCGACATGCTCAGGACCGTGATCAACGAGGGAACGGGAAGGACGGCGCGGGCTCTCGGACTCAGGATCCCGTGCGCCGGCAAGACCGGCACTACCGACAATTACGCTGACGGCTGGTTCATCGGATATTCGGCCGACCTGGCCGTCGGAGTATGGACCGGATTCAGCCACAGGGTCATCTCGATGGGAGACGGTATGGTCGGTGCCAGGGTCGCGCTGCCCCTCTGGACCTGGATGATGATAGCGGCCCACCCGGGAAACAGGGGCCGCGACTTCGACCGGCCCGACGGGATAACCGAGGCGATGGTCTGCGTCGAGTCGGGGCTCACAGCCACCCCTTACTGCAGGAACGTCAGGCGCGAGATATTCATCGAGGGGTTCGAGCCGAAGAGACAGTGCGACCTGCACAAGGTATCTGCCTACGATCTTCTGGACAAGGACAAGGATTTCAGGGAACTCGACAGGGAAGCTTCCGAGGAAAGAGAGATCCCGGACAGATAGGATCCTCCGGTACAGTCGTTATCCCGTACCCTTCAGCTCCTGTATGATCTGCACTCCGGAGCTTGTGCCGAGCCGGCTGGCGCCCGCCTCTACGAGCTCGATGGCAGCAGCGGCAGTCCTTATACCGGCCGATGCCTTTACGCCGAAATCCGGCCCTACCGCCTCGCGCATGATCCTGATATCGCGCGGATTCGCGCCGGGAGGCCCGAACCCGGTCGACGACTTGACGAACCCGGCACCCGCTTCCACGACGGCACGGCAGGCGGCGACCTTCTCCTCGTCGGTCAGCAGGGCGGCCTCGATGATGACCTTGAGGAGGGCTTCGCCGCAGGCCTTCCTTACGAGCTCGATATCTTCCCGGACGAATTCCATATCGCCCGCCTTGACGGCGCCGACGTTGATAACCATGTCAATCTCGTCGGCCCCCCGCTCGACAGCGCGACGCGCTTCGAAGGCCTTTACCTCCGAATCGACGGCGCCGAGGGGAAATCCCGATATGGAGCATACCTTGACGCGCGCCCCCGAGAGCTCCTCCGCCACGAGAGGAACAAAGTGAGTATTGACTACTGCCGAGAAGAAATCGTACTCGCGGGCTTCAGCGCAGAGACGCCTGACGTCATCGTCGGTCGCATCCGGTTTGAGCACAGTGTGGTCAATGAGCCTGTTGAGTTTCATTACGATTCTCCGGTTTAAAGGCCGTCGTGCACTCCGAGCAGGGACTTGAGACTCTCTACCCTGCCGCTCTTCATGTAGATGCGGACGACCCTTTTGCTGATCCTGCAGAGGACCTCGTAGTTGAGGCTGCCGTCCCACCCGGCAACATCATCGACGCTGATCTCCTGAATACCCTGGTTTCCGAATATGACGACCTCTTCACCCGAGGCGGGATCGGCGAAACCGGACAGGTCGATCATCGTCATATCCATCGTCACCCTTCCGACGATCGGCACCCTGGCGCCCCTGAAGAGGACTTCGCCTCTGTTCGACAGGCGGTGGCTCATGCCGTGGCCGTACCCCGCGGCGATCACCCCTATCGTCATGTCGGAAGGCGCGATATACGTCCGTCCGTAGCTTACGCTCGACCCCGAGGCGGCCTCACGCACGAGGAGAATCCTCGACTTGAAGCTCATGACGGGCCTCACGTCCACTCTGTCCCGGAGCGCCAGCGATGGAGAATAGCCGTAGACGAGGAGTCCCGGCCTGATCATGTTAAAGTGTGAAGCCGGAAAATTGACTATTGCGGCGCTGTTGGCCGTGTGAACGTAATCGAATGTTATGCCGGCGTTCGACAGTTCGTCGAGGATCTCTGTGAACGAGTCGATCTGGTCATTGGTAAAATCGGGGTCAACGTCGGATGCGGGGAAATGCGTGAATATCCCCTCGATATCGAGGCCCTTCATCGTGGCCATCCCGGTAATCGCCTCAACGGCCGAGGCAAGCGGAAGACCGGCGCGTCCCATCCCCGTATCGACCTCGACGTGCATCCTGCATGTAGTCCCGCGCCTGACCGCTTCGGCGGAAGCAGCCGTGGCGAACTCGACCGAGGAGGTTGAGATGGCGAGGTCGTTCTCGAGGACTTCTTCGAGCTCCTCGCGCAGGACGGGGCTGAGAATCAATATCGGCAGCTCTATACCAGCGCCGCGCAGCTCCCTGCCCTCGTCGAGTGTCGCCACCCCGAGCATGTCGACGCCGCAGTCGGCCGCCTGCTGCGATATCCTCACCGCGCCGTGGCCGTAGGCATCGGCCTTCACGACGAGGAGGATACGCACGCCGGCGGGCACGAGATCGCGGACCCGCCCTATGTTCAGCACGAGGGCGTCGAGATCGACCTCTACCCATGAAGGGAACCTGTCCATACGGTCATTCCTCCCCGTTGCCCGCTCCGCTGCCGGAGCCTCCCCTGTATATGAACCGGTCGAGAAGCTTCACATACTCAGTCCAGCCCCCCTCGCCCCCGTTCTTCTCTATCGTCGTGAGAGCGCCGCGTACCTGGGCATCGAGATTGTCGAGGTAGTGAAGGAGCATCGCTTCCACCGTCATCGGCACAACGGGCGATCCGTGCTCGAGATTACCGTGATGGCTGAGGATCATATGCTTCAGCCTCAGCTCGAGCTCTTCCGGAAAGTCCGGGATCTCCCTGATTGCGCACTCGAGCATCTCCGCCCCGATGGTGATATGGCCGATCAGCCTGCCCCTGTCAGAATAATTAATATGATTGGTCACCGACAGTTCCTTCATCTTGCCGATGTCATGGAGAAGCACGCCTGCCATGAGCATATCTCTGTCGATCCCGGGATATACCTCCGCTGCGCGGTCGGCGAGCCGCGTCATGTCGATAACGTGCTCGGCCAGCCCGCCCACCCAGGCGTGATGCCATCCCTTCGCGGCCGGGGCGCGGAGGAAGCAGTCGCGGAACCCCTCTCCGCCGAAGATACCCTCGAGGAGCTGCTTCAGATGGTCGTTCCCGATAGAAGAGATGATATCCATGACCGACTGGAAGATCATGTCGGTATCCCTCGCAGTGGTCGGGAGGAACATCGAAGGGTCATACTCACCCTCTTCAAGCTTCTCGAGCCAGGCGACCTTGAGCTGGAGGGTGCCCTGATATTCGGTGATCTCCCCTCCGACCCTGACGACGTCGTTTATTCCGATCGACGTCTCGGCCTCTTTCGTGGGCTCCCACCAGACCCCTTTCAGGACTCCGTCACGGTCGCTGAACTGAAAAAGGAGAAACTTCCCGCCGGAGAAATCCCTCCTGACCTTTTTCGATATGACCACTACCCGCTCTACCCTGTCCCCCACCGTCATCTTGCCCGTCATCTGCCCTCCTGGAAATGATGCCCTAATCCTGCGGACATCCTAACCTAATCCACGCGGGGCTGGAGGGTCAAGTGTAAAGGCCGCCCTTACCCGGGCCGGAGCGCATAAAAAAAGCGGCCCCGGCTCAGCCGGGACCGCATGCATTCCTGTTTCTTCTCAAAAAAGCTTACTGCGATATGACGGGCATTACGCTTCCGGCATAGCGGATGTACTTGAGCTCGACCGGACCGGCGATCTTGCTGCTGGTACGGTATCTCCTCGTACTTGTAGCAGGCCTGTCACCATAGCTGACTCCGCCGTCGAAGTAGAGATTCTCGGACATGAAGGCCTTGAGGACTAGCTCCATCTCGGGAGCGACTTCCTCGAGAAAGAATCTGATATTGGGGTAGTTCAGGACGTAGGCCATTTCAGGATCTCCCGACCACGCGACCTCTTCGTAGGTGACAACGGCTTTCTCCACCTTGAACCTCGTGTTGAAGATATCCTTGAGCTTGCTCGTCTGGGGACTGAGCGAGCTGATGTCGATATCCTCGAACTCACCCTCGTCGAATCCCTTTATAAGTGGCGGGAAGGTTACGCCGTACGGCTCGCCGACTTCGATCGTGTCGCTGCCGACAACAAAGAAATCGACGGTGAAATGAATGATGGGCGTGTAGATCTTCCTGGTGCCTGCAACGAACTTCCTGCCCTCGACCTGCTTCAGCTTGTTCTCGATATCCATGCCGGTGAAGAACTCGATGAGATTTCCTTCCCTTACCAGGGCGATGTCGCCGTTTGCAGCGATGAAATCCGGAGTGTCGAAGCTGAATTTGAATCCGGGGCTGGCGATCTGCGCATGGCCGGCTTCCCTCAGGGTGACCATCTGATAGGTCTCCTCGAGCTTGCCGCCGCAGCTTGCTATCAGACCGGCTACGAGCACGGTCGCAAGAACTGCCGAGATGAGCTTCGACATGGATACGCTCCTTTGTAGGAAGTTAACTGAATCTACCCTCTTGCATTAAGCAGGAAGTATCTCACCTTACTGTAGACAAATTGTAACGCTGAAAAATTAATACTCTGCCTTCGGCATGTCAACCTTATTTTGAATTACAGATAAATCAGCGGGTTAGAACGATTTGCAATCCCTTCCGGAGACGTTCAATGCGTGCCTGCCTCCTTGTCGGTCAGCGGTATGCCGTAGACCCTGAATATCTCGCGTATCCCGGGATGTATCCTTATATCGTCGGGAAGGGGTACGAGTCTCATCCTGCCGTAGTCGATCCCTCCCGAGGGTGACAGCTCCATGTCGATACGTCCGAGATACTGCCCGAGCCCTCCCGTCGCCAGAAGGAGCGTCTTTCCCGACTTTTCCGTTTTCTTCATCATGGGCTTGCCATGGCCGATCACGGCGATGTCAAAATCCGTCACCCTGACGAGAAGATCCCTCGTCCTGTTCAACCCCATGTGGCTGAGGAGCACGAGAAAGTCGGCGTCCTCCTTCATGAGGGGAATGACCTTTTCGAGCGTACGCTCTACCGGTTCGACAGTGAATGTCGATCTGTCGATGTAGGCAGGAAACTTTATCGTCTCGTCCAGGACACCGGTTATCGCTATGCGCAATCCTCCCTGCAGCGTGATAACGGTATACTGTTTCCCGAAAACAGGCCGGCCCGTCGAGGGTTCGACTACGTTCGCGGCGATCATCTCGAACTCTGCGTTCTCCGCGATCGACTGCAGGAAAGGCAGGCCGAATATGAACTCGTTCTCTCCCGGCGTAAAGACGTCGACGCCCATCAGGCTGAAACTCTCCATCGCCAGTTCGGCTTCTTTCTTCGTGAAGGACAGATCGAGGCTGAAGGCATCTCCGGCGTCGAGGACGAGCACCTCCCTGGAGCCTTGTCGTACTCTTTCATAATATGTAGCCCGCCGGCCGAGCCCTCCCGAATCCTCGACCGTGCATCCGCACGAACGTATCCTGCCGAGCATGTCGCTGGAGAAGAGGACCGTGACCGAAGCGGACTCGGCGCCGCCCCGTTCCTCTTCGCCTCCTCCTCCACAGCCTTGTATCAAAGCGGCGGCGGCCAGCACCAGGAGCGCCGCACCATAGCGCAGGGGATATCGAATCAGTCTCATCCGTTGTTCCTTTCCTGTCCTGTGAAGTCGTCGAACACGGATTATATCATAAGACCCCCGCGGGATTCCAGTGATTGCGCTTTCCAATATCGAACCGATATGCTTATTTATTTGTATACCGATGAGCCGGTCCGCCGGTTCCCTTTTCGGGATCGAAAGGAGCAAGATGACATCTACCACCCGCGGATACTCCCGATTTTTCACAGCGGCCATTGTCGTTGCGACAGCCGCCGTCCTTATAGCCGGATGCGGAGGAGTTCCGCCCGACCAGCCTCCCGCAGAGGCTGAACCCGAGGCGGCAGCGCCGCCCCAGCCTGTGCTTATGGACGCCGAGGTGGCGGCGAAGGCGGGCGATTACGATGCGGCGATCTCGATCATCCAGGAGATCCTCTCCGGTAACACCAACGACATCGAAGCGCTGAGGCTCCTCGCGAGGGTGCAGGCCGCGGACGGGAACCGCTCCGGCTCGGCCGATACATGGGAAAGAATCGCGTATCTGGATCCCTACGATCCCGACGCCGCCTACGAAGTGGGTACGTCGATGGCGAGGAAAGGGAACTGGAAGGAGGTCAGGACGCGGATGGTCTCCCTCGACGCTGCGGGAAAGGCCGACGTCAGGCATTACCTGCTCGCAGGACAGGCCGATCTCGAGCTGGGATACAGGACGGAGGCCGAAAAATACCTTCTCAAGGCAGGCGATCTCGAGCTGGCACAGTCACTGCTCGGGAAGCTCTATTACAACCGCGGGGACCTCGATAAAGCGGAAGGCGCCTTTCTCAAGGCGCTGGAAATAAACGGCTCGAATTACACTGCTAACCTCCACATGGGATATATCAGATATCACGAGAGAAAATTCCGCGGCGCGATCCGCTACTACACAGCCGCGCACAGGGCCGAACCCTCTGATCCGATGGCATGCCTCAGCCTGGCCGCCGCCTTCGAGAAATCGGGCGACCGCGCCTCGGCGATAGAATACTACCGCAAGGGGCTGGGCCTCGAGGGAATCGCTGCCTCCGAACGTAAGAAGGTATACACGACCACTGCGAGGCTTCTCCTCGAGTCCGGGCAGACGGATGAGATCGAGAAACTCGCCTTGACAGGCATCAGTGAGCTCTCCAAAGCCGGCGGGCTGTATTTCTACTGGGGTGAGGCGCTCCTCAAGCAGGACCGGAAGTCTGAAGCGAAGGAAAAGTACAAGAAGGCGGCGGCGGACCCCCAGTGGAAGGATCCCGCGCTCAAGAGATTTCACTCGATCAGATGAGGTGACAGATGGACGGGAGAGCCGGCAACCCGGCCCGATCATTGTTGACCGAACGGTGGATGACAGCTGCCATAGTCGTGATAACGCTGCTGTTCCTCTCGATCAACTGGTACTACTACGACAAGATGCGGTCCGCCCTCGACGGCGAGTTCAGCATCAGGCTCAGGGCCCTCGCCTCCCTCGCCGCAGCCTCGGTCGATCCCGGCCGGGTGGAGATGCTGTCTCCCGAGCTCGCCGGGTTCGGCACGGAAGACTCGAGTGTCGCGGCACTCGATGCCCTCGCTTTCGAGTACGACCTCGCCAGCATACAGGTGCTGCGCGAGGACGGCATCGTACTTCTCACGACAAGGCCCGACCTCTTCCCCCCGGGCGAGCTCTATCCTCTCTGGAACATGGATTACGAGGAGATCCTCAGGGCTCTCAACGGAACTCCCTCCTCGACAGGGCTCTACCAGTCGCCGGGCGGGGGATATATCAAGGCGGGTTACGCCCCCGTCGCTTCAACGTCGGGGAAGGTCTCGATCGTCGTCGCCGCCGAGGCCGACGCAGATTTCCTCCAGGGGATGAGCGGACTCCGTACTCTGCTGATAGTCGCGACAACGATGTCACTGGCCGGGCTTGCCATCTTCGTGTGGCTCGTCTCCAAGGCGACGGCGTCGCTGATCAGAACGAGGGAATCGCTGATGCAAGCCGAGACGCTCGCATCGATGGGCAGGATGGCGGCAGGGATAGCACACGAGGTGCGCAATCCTCTCTTTATAATACGCAGCAGCGCCGAGAACCTGAGGAAAAAACATCCCGGGGATGTGAAAGAGATCGATGAATTCATAATAGACGAGGTGGACCGGCTGAACGGGATCCTGACCGACTACCTCCTCTTCGCCAGGAACGAATCGACGAGCATAGGCGAGACCGACCTAGGCAGGCTCCTGGACCGCAGCGTCAGGCTCGTCAGCGACCCGGGACAGGAAGGGGAAATTGCCATCGAGACGCAGTTCGCCGTCGCGGCGGCACCTTTCGAGGGGGAGGAGAAAAAACTCCAGCAGGTTTTTCTCAATCTCCTGCTCAACGCCATCCAGGCGATGGAAGGATCGGGAAGTCTCACTGTATCGCTCTCGAGTTCTAAATCGGAATACACACTGGAGTTCGCAGATACCGGGCCTGGGATCCTGGAAAGGGATCTCGAGAGAGTGTTCGAGCCTTTTTACACGACCAGACCGTCCGGCAGCGGCCTCGGCCTTGCCATCGCCAGGAGGGTCGTGGATGATCACAACGGCGAGATCAATATAACCGCAGGCAGATACGGAGGCACGGTCGTGACCATAAAGCTGCCGGTCGACCACGCTGGACCAGGAGATACCGATGAGCCGAGTACTGATAATCGATGACGAAGAGAAGATCACACGCATCCTGAAGGAAGCGATCGCGCCGGAAGGATATGATATCGAGACATGCGCCGGTGCCGAAGAGGCCCTCCCTCTCATCGAGAAGGGCAACATAGACATCATCCTCTGCGACCTGCGCCTCGGGGGTATGGACGGCCTCGAACTGCTGCGCAGGTCGAGGGAGATCTCGCCGGACACCGACTTCGTGATGATGACGGCGTACGCGAGCGCGTCAACGGCAGTCGAGGCGATGAGGCTCGGAGCGTACGAATACCTCATCAAGCCGTTCCAGATCGACGAAGTAACGCTCCTGCTCAGAAGGATATCGGAAAGGCGCGAGCTGATGATCGAAAACCTCGCGCTGAAGGAAAAGATATCTTCGACGGGCGGCGGCAGGATCCTCGGAGACTCTCCGGCAATAAAAACTGTGCTGGATATGATCGGCAAGGTGGCTCCGACCGCCACGCCTGTTCTCATCCAGGGGGATAGCGGGACGGGCAAGGAGCTCGTCGCCATCGAGATACACGAGGGAAGCGCCAGAGCATCAAAACCCTTCATCGTCATAAACTGCGCGGCGGTTCCCGAGAACCTCCTCGAGGCTGAGCTCTTCGGATACGAGAGGGGAGCCTTCACCGGTGCGGTACAGAAGAAGCCGGGGCAGTTCAAGCTCGCCGACGGAGGATCCCTCTTTCTTGACGAGATCGGGGAACTGCCCCTCTCTCTCCAGGCGAAGCTCCTCAGAGCGATAGAGAACGGTGAATTCCTTCCGCTTGGCAGCAGTAAGCCGGTCAAGGTCGATGTAAGGATAATCACCGCCACCAACCGCGACCTTGAGAAGCTCTCCTCTTCCGGAGGTTTCCGGCAGGACCTGTTCTACAGACTCAACGTCTTCCCCATTCGAATATCCCCCCTGCGCGAAAGAAAGGAAGACATCTTCCCCATCGCGCGGGCCTTTCTCGCCGACAGGACGGCATCCGGCGAGATCTCCGCCGAGATCGTCGAGATACTGGAGGGTTACTCGTGGCCCGGCAACGTCCGAGAGCTCCGCAACGTGCTCGAGCGAGCGATCATTCTCTCCGGCGGCGGGCCGATCGAACGTGGACATATCATGATCCCGGGAGAAGGACCGGACACCGGCGGCGACGGACTCTCGGCTCTGG
>JAUWMD010000259.1 GCA_030613345.1 Candidatus Krumholzibacteriota bacterium | reverse complement strand
TGAGAAATGTTTGATACACTTATTCGACCGTTAATGATCTCAGCTGCAGGAAAATATTTGAAACTCCGGTTCCGCATAATCATTGCCCTCTCCCTAGCGGCCCTCTTCGCCTCGTGCGGATTCGGGTTCAGGACGGGCCCCGATTACGAGCGGCCCGATGAAGTGGTGGAGTTCGACGCTCCCGACTCGTTCGTTCAGGCAGACGGCGACACCGCGTCGGTCCTCCCACAGATACGCTGGTGGGAAGTCTTCGGCGATACGACCCTCAACAGGCTCATCGATGAAGCGGCAGAGAACAACCTCGACATCCGGAAAGCCACGGCGTCTGTCGCCGAGATGGCCGCATACAGCCGTAAGGCCTTCGCCGACCGGCTCCCGACGGTGGGACTGAACGGCGACTGGGCGAGACAGAAGCTCCCCGACGCGTCCACCACCCAGGGCGGCTCGGTCGAAGGCACGACGGACAGCTGGAACCTCTCCCTCGGCGCATCGTACGAATGGGACCTCTGGGGCAAGTGGTCGAGAGCCCACGAAGCGGCCCGGGCCGATCTCGCCGGTTCGATCGAGCACAGGAACACGATCATACAGTCGGTAATATCAGAGACAGCGACACTCTACTTCCAGATAGAAGCGACCGAGCGCAGGATCCAGATATCGGAAGACCTCATCGGCAACTACGCGAGGAGCGTGAGGACGATCGAGGCGCGATACAAACGCGGCCTCACGAGCGTCCTCGACCTTACGCAGGCGCAACGCTCGCTTGCCAACGCCGAATCGATTCTCCCGCAGTACAGGCAGGAGCTCGGCAACCTTCAGTACAGGCTTGCCGTGATCCTCGGCCGCTACCCCGAGTCATCCCCGCCGAGAGAACAGCCGGAGGATTATTACAGGCGCCTCTCCCCCGTTCCCGCGGGACTGCCTTCCGACCTGCTCGAATCGAGGCCCGATGTAAGGGCCGCCGAGGAGAGACTGCGGGCACTCAACGCGAGATACGGAGTGGCAGTCGGTAATCTCTTCCCAAAAATCACCCTCACGGGCAATTACGGATACACGAGCAGGGAGCTCGAAGGGCTCTTCAGGCCGGACCAGATACTGTGGAACCTCTTCGCGGGGATCACCCAGCCGATATTCAACTCGCAGACTCTGCTGACCGAAAAACATGCGGCAAGGGCGAGATACGAGCAGGGTCTGACAGATTACGCCAAGACGGTGCTCGGCGCGTTCGCCGAGGTAGAGAGAGCCCTGTTGACGAGGAAGGAACAGCTCGAAAAGCGCGAATATATCATCGTATTTCTCGAGAAGGCACGCGTTACCCTCACCATTGCGCAGAGCAGGTATGACCGCGGCCTCGTCGAATATATTACGGTACTCGACGCGTGGGCGGCGAGGTTCCAGGCCGAGGACAGCCTCGTCCTCGTCGACCTCGCCATACTGACCAACCGCGTTACGCTTCACCGCGCCCTGGGCGGTAACTGGATAGAACCCGATACGACGGAGAAAGAGGACAGATGAGTCTCAAGGAGAAGATAATCGATTTCAGGAACAAGAGGCCCGCCGCCTTCCAGGCGGTGGTCGTCGCACTTCTGTTCATCGTCGCGATCCTGATATTCGCCGTGATGATGGCAACGCGTAAAGAAGTAACGAGGCAGCGTATGACACTGCCCGCTCCGATGGTGAACGTGAAAGCGGCAGAGGTCGGCCCGACGAGGGTCAGGATCACCGGCGAGGGCACCGTCTCTCCCCTGCGCGAGATCGACCTAGTCCCTCAGGTAGGCGGCAGGGTCGTGTTAATGTCCCCCGCCCTCGTCGCCGGCGGGATGTTCGAGAAGGGCGACCTGCTTTTCCGCATCGACCCGGTCGATTACGAGCTTACCGTCAAGGCGGCAGGGGCGCGGGTCAAGGACCTCGAGAGCAGGTTGATGCTGACCGAGGAAGAGGCCGAGGCCGCGCGCGAGGAATGGAAGATACAGAACGGTGAGGGTAACGAGACCACGCCTCCCCCCCTGGTAGCGAAGGAACCCCAGCTCGCCGCGGCGAAGGCGGCCCTGGCCGGAGCGAAGGCCGATCTCGACAAAGCGAGACTCAATCTCGAGAGGACGAATATCAAGGCCCCGTTCGACGGGAGGATCAGCTCGAAGTCTGTCGATCTGGGACAGTTCGTCGGCGCAGGCCAGAGGCTCGGAACCCTGTTCTCCGTCGAAGCGGCCGAGATCTCGGTGCCGCTCGAGAACGTCGACCTTCGCTGGATCGCAGTACCCGGCTTCACAACAGGCGACGCCGATGAGTCGGAGACAAGAGTCATCGCCGATATCGCCGGCGAGACGGTGATCCGCGAGGCGAAGCTGATGCGCACCGAAGGTCGCCTCGATGCGAGGACGAGGATGGTCAACGTCATCGTCCGGGTCGATCGGCCGTACGACGCGATGCCGCCGCTTGCGGTGGGTCTCTTCGTACGCGTAGAGATCGAGGGGAAAACACTGCCTGAGGGCATATGGCTCCCCCGCGGTTCGATCCACGAGGGTGACATCGTCTACATAGTGGACCACGAGAGCAGGATCCGCTTCATACAGGTCGAAATAGCGAGGTATGACAGGGACGAGGTCCTCGTCCGATCCGGAATAAAAAACGGAGACCTCGTCGTCATATCCCCGATGAAGATAGTTACTGAAGGCATGAAGGTAAAGCACGGTCAGCGGGGGGGCTCTGGAAAATGATGGAAAAGCTGATCGGCTGGTTTACCGAAAACCACGTCGCTGCAAATCTGCTGATGGTCTTCCTGCTGCTTGCCGGCCTGTGGACCGGTCAGAATATCAAGATAGAGGCGTTCCCGGATTCTGCTCCGGACATGATCTCGGTCTCGATGGAATATCCCGGCGCCTCGCCCGAGGAGGTCGAGGAAGCGATCATCCGCAGGATCGAGGAACGCGTTGCCGGCCTTGCCGGTATAAAGAGGATCACCGCCTCGGCGCGCGAGGGATTCGGAACCGTCACAATCGAGCTCCTCAGCGGATGGAGCCTCGACGATCTGACCAACGAGGTCAAGAGCGAGGTCGACAGGATAAGGACCTTCCCCAACGAGGCGGAGAATCCTATCGTCAGGCAGATAGTGCGCAAGATACAGGTGATAAATATTGCCCTGTACGGCGATGCGCCGGAGGCGACGATCAAGCATCTCGCCGAGAAGATAAAGAGCGATCTGGTCAACATGCACGGTATAACCCTCGTCGAGATCTTCGGCGTGCGGCGCGCCGAGATCCATATCGATATCTCGGAGACCAACCTCAGGCGGTACGGGCTGACACTCGACCAGGTAGCGGCCATCGTGCAGAGATCCAGTCTCGATCTTCCCGCCGGTTCGGTCAGATCGAAGGAAGGAACTGTCCTCATAAGGACAAAGGGCCGCAGATATGCGGCCGGCGAGTATGCCGACATCGCTGTAATAGCGCGCCCCGACGGTTCGAAGGTCACACTCGGACAGATTGCCACGCTCACAGACGGATTTGAAGACAACGATCTGAAGGTATCCACGAGAGGTAAACCGGCTGCTTTCATCGAGGTCTACCGCGTCGCCGACCAGAGCGCCCTCGAGGTGGCATCCGCCGTTAAGCGATACGTCGGGGA
>JAUWMD010000199.1 GCA_030613345.1 Candidatus Krumholzibacteriota bacterium | reverse complement strand
CGCAGGAGATGGCTGAAGCTATACTGCCCTGGAAGAAGGATCCCTAAAAAAGAAGAAATCGAAGTCTGATTTAATCATCCGCCACATGGCGAATAACAGTTTATTTGTGTGTGGTTGTTTCATGTTTTGGGTGTATTTTGGGTCGTTTGCGCGGGCTGGGTGCGATAATGGCTGGTCGGGGGTTGGTGGTAATCGTCAGATCAGCGGCGTGTGTGCCTGAAATGGGTGCCATTCCTGTTACCGCTGTCTCCCCCTCCATCATCCTGTCCAGCGGGCTTACGATCCTTGCTATGTCCTTCCGCGTTACGTGAGTATAAATCTGCGTCGTCCTGGCGCTCTTGTGCCCCAGCAGTTCCTGAATATACCGCAGATCCGTTCCGCTTTCAAGCAGGTGTGTCGCAAAACTGTGCCTTAGGGCATGAGTGGAGAACTGCTTTTGTATCCCGGCCCTTTTTCTGGCCTCGGAAACGACGCTCTGGACCGATCTTGTGGATAGATGAGAACCTTTCCTGCTTCCGGGAAAAAGAAAATGTTCCGGCTTCCATGACATGTAATAATCACGGACTACATCGAGCGCGACCTCTGACAGAATCGTATACCGGTCCTTCCGGCCCTTGCCTCCCCTCACCCTGATCAGCCTTCTGTCGGTATCGATATCCTCGGGCTTCAGCCTGACGACTTCACTCACCCTCAACCCCGAGGAATAGACCAACATCAGGATCGCAAGGTGCTTCCTGTTTCTCACTGCGGCGAACAGCCGGCTTACTTCCTCCTTGCTCAGGACGGCTGGAAGCTTGAACTCCTTTCTGGGGCGGGGAAGCTCCTCGATGATAACCCGTTTCTTCAGGACCCTGCCGTAGAAAAACTTCAGGGCGCTGACAGCCTGGTCCCTGTAGGTTGCGGATAAATCTCTTTCCTCAGCCATATGGAGCAGATAGCGGTTTATATCGTCCTTGCCGAGCTCGGACGGATTTCTCCCGAAGTGCCTTACGAATTCCTTCATGTGCTGGAGATAGACCTTTATCGTGCTGGGACTGTAATTGCGGAGCCGCAGCTCCCTGCGCATCGCTTCCTTGAGCTTGCCCACGTCGTCACTTCCCTTCCTCACCCGTGGCAATTTGAGGCGTATATCGTCTTTATTCTACGATGTGCCTCTGTAGTATGTCATGTATTCTAATGCCTCGTTTACGGCATGTCATGCATTTTTTGAGAAGCCGTACCTCCCGACGAGCCGGCCGAGTGACCAGTATTCCCCGTCCACATATGTAATCAGGGGGATCCTTGAGAAATCGAGCTTTCCGTCTGTCAGGACTTCCTCGTCTGCGTGTTTGGCGACCACCTCGCCAATAAACATGTGGTGGACACCGACGGGGATCACGTTCTTGACCGTGCACTCGAGATTTATCGGGCATTCGGCCACCAGGGGAGCCTGGACGATCTTCGCAGGGGCGGCGGTAAGCTGTGTCTTTTCGAACTTGTCCCCCTCGGAGCCGGATATCAGGCCGCACATGTCGACGACCCTGGTCATCTCGACCGTCGGCATGTTGACCGTGAAGCATCCCGATTCCGAGATCATCCTGTAGGAGTGTCTCTCGGGCCGTATCGAGACATGGACCTTCTCGGGGTCTGAGCAGTCGATTCCGCACCATGCGACAGTGAGGAGATTCCAGCCGAGTTCCTCGTGAGAGCAGGCAACGAGGACCACGGGGACGGGCGCCATGATGAACGATCCTGTCAGCTCTTTTTTTTCGTGCATCGATACCCCCTCGATCAGAACAGTACCTGCTGCCCCTGCGGAACAAGTTCAAGCAGGTCCGCATTCTCTATATCGGATTCGAGCAGGCCTGTCACATCGACTCTGCTCTCGATAAGCTGCCGAACGGGCCAGACATACTTCATCGCGTCTATGATAATCGCTCCGGCCAGGCGGCCCTTCTCGATTGTCCATCTCATGTAGGAACCGTCCGCAAACTTCCAGGACCTGAAGGCATGCCCCGAGCCCTCCGCCGGGTTGAAGAGGCCAAGGACGGCGTAAAAAGACTCGAACACGCTGCTCGAATTGAATATGACTCCCTCACGGAAGGAACGGTCGCCTCCTGTCATGTTCACCGCCGCCGCCTGACCCTGAAGCGCCGATGTGAGCCATGTGCGCGTCGGGACCGACCTGTCTCCGGGTGCCGCTCTCACCGCACAGCAGTCGCCGGCGGCATAGACATCCTCGGTGCTGGTGCGCAGGAACCCGTCTACTATGACAGACCTGTCGACTTCGATGCCGCTGCCCTCCAGAAAACCGACATTGGCCCTGATGCCTATCGCCGGCGCGATGAGATCGCAGGGAATCGTCTCGCCCGCTTTCGTGACCAGGCCGGTCACCTTTCCGTTGACGCCCTCGAAGCTATCCGCTTCGGTTTTGAAACGTACGTCGACGCCCCTGGCATATAATTGATCCTCGATTATCTTCGCTCCGTCCTCGTCGAAGAGAAGCCCGAGGAGCCCTTCGCCGCGGACGAGCAGAGTGACTTCCAGTCCGAGCTGCAGGAAGTTGTCAATCAGCTCGAAACTGAGTATCCCCCCGCCGAGCACTACCGCTTTTTTCGCCCCTTCCTCTATCTCGTGGAGGTAGGTATCGACACATCCCAGCCCGCGGTAGGTGCAGACGCCGTCCAGCTCCAGTCCGGGCCAGGGCGTCGTGAGCGCAGACGCGCCTGTTGCGATGAGGAGCTTGTCGTATTGAACCGATTCGGATCGGTCGCAGGTAATCTTGCGTGCTCCGGTATCGACCGATGTGACTGCGCCCCTTATGAAATCTATCCCGGCCGATTCGAACCAGCCGTCCTCCTTGGCAAAAATCTCGTTTCGTTCGATCTTGCCCTGGAAGTATTCTGACAGGGCGGCCCTGTAGTAGTAATCCTCGTCTGAGATGATGGTGATGTTTCCCGCAGGGTCCAGTCTCAGCAGCTCCTCGGCAGTCGATATACCGGCGATGCCCGCTCCGATGATCACGTATTTTGTTGTATCTTCCATGCTCGCATCACTTCTGATAATCTGGTCCGGCCTTTTCTTTCATCAATCTCGAGTTCTCTATTGCCATCTCGATAACGTCCACGACCTTGACGCGCGGGTCAGGATGCAGGTTGAACGACTCGAGGCATGTAACACATTCGATGGCCATCTTCTCTGTTCCGGTGCCGGCCGCTTCTTCAAAGCGATCGTTGTGGATCTCTTTGAGCTGCTCCGGATTCGATTTCATCGCCCAGTACCCGCAACACCAGGTGTTTCGCTCGCCGGAGCGCTCCATCTCCACGATGTCAGCGACTTTCGAGAGCAGCTCTCTGGCCGGACCGGGCATATGGAACTTCCTGCTGATATGGCACGAGTCGTGGTATGTGACCTTCTCCCCCGAGTGTTCGAGGCCGAACTTGCCGGCATGATTCAGGATCCACATCGACGGGGTCAGGGGCTCGAATTTCGCCTTGTACTTTCTCTTTATCTTCACCAGAGAAGCAAAGCACTCGGCGCAACCGGTCACTACTTCTTCAGGATCGGATTTCTCGATGAGATGGAGCAGATATTCGTGATAGTCCTCGGCCGGGCCGGTCTCGCCGGCGAGGAGCTGCGGCCACCCGCAGCATGACCGGAAGCCTCCGAGCACCTCGTAGTCGAGACCGAGGGCCTCGGCGATGTCTAACAACTGATGCGCCGAACCGGTCGAAGTGAATATGTAGCACCCCAGGTAGAAGAGCAGCGGGGTCTTTTTGAACCTCTTCTTGTCGACATGACGCCCCAGACGACCGATCTTCCTCTTAAAGATGAGGTTGAAGGCACCGATCATCAGCGGATTCCTGTCGTGCCCTTTCATACGCAGATACTTCCTGTAGGCTTCCGGCTCGATATCCTGCATGGCGAGCTTGGCCTTGAGGTACAGCATCATTATCGACCTGCCCGCAGTAGCGGGGCAGACGGTGTCGCATCGGCCGCACTGGATGCACTCGGCGGCAAACCGCGCGATCTCTGGCGGGACAGGAGCACCAGGCCTCGTAGCCTCATTCAGAGTCTTTATGGAGAGGGCGGGATCGACGACCGGACAGACTTTCATGCACTCATCGACACCGATACAGTTTTTCAGGTTATAGTCGACCCAGCTTTCGAGCTCTTCGAGGAAGGTCCTCATCTATTAGTCCTTCCCTCTCTTCAGCTTCCTGTAGATCAGGGGTATGAACATCAGTAGGACAAAAGCTCCCAGCGCGAGGAAGAACTGCCAGGAGATGATGTTCTCGAGAGACGAGCCGAGAAGGGCGTTTATGAATCCTCCAGGTATCATGCCGATAAATGACGCCAGGGCGAAATCGCGGAGCTTGATATTGGAGAGGCCGGCGCCGAAATTGACCGCATCGTACTGGAAGAGCGGGACGAGGCGTACGAAGAGTATCAGCTTGAATCCCTCGCTGGAGGCCTTCTCATCGAATTTCTTGATCCTGCCCTTGTGAAGCCACTGGAACGACTCTATGAAGCTCCTCCCGAAATATCGCGCCACGAGGAACGAGAGACACGAGCCGATCGTCGCCCCGATCAGGATATACAGGGTTCCCAGCCACTTGCCGAAGGCGAGCCCGCCGGCAAGCGACATCACTCCTACCGGTATCACGAGAATGACCGCCCGGGCGGCGTACAGCCCTATAAATATCACCGGGGCGAGCGCTCCGAAACTCAGGATGAATTCCTTCACCCTGGTCGGCGTGAACTGCTCGACATCAAGGGGTGTGAATCTGAAGGCGGCGACGATGACGAGGACGATTACGATAAGTGTGACGAGCTTCCAGTAAGGCCTCGAGTGCACCTTTTGTATTTCATCAGCCATTTACAATCTCCGTCCCAGAGTGTATTCATCACGTATTGTGAAATGGCACGGATCGTCCGAATGATGCTTGATTCTAGCAGAACGGCGCCGTGCCGCCACCTAAAAAATCTCAGCGAGAAAT
>JAUWMD010000232.1 GCA_030613345.1 Candidatus Krumholzibacteriota bacterium | reverse complement strand
GCGAAAGGCGCTCCTGAAAGGGATCCGGCGGCGCTTGTGGCGGATCTTTTTCAGCCCGGAGAAGGGGATCTCAGATCCCAGCTGGAGGCATGCGAGATGGGCAGGGACACGCTAGAGGAGCTGATTGAATTCGTCAGCTACTATCGCCAGGCGGTTAGAACTGCAAAGATCGATGAGAGATTCGATGTCCTCATGCGGTATGTCTCGTTAAGTCCTTCTGAAGTATCGGAATCCGTACCGGAGGGGATCGAGCTGGTCTACGAGCCGTACACACGACCTTTTGACGAGGAGCCGCCGCTGGCAGCGGCTACCGAGCAACCTGAGAGAGAGAGCCTCAGGTTCTGCTCGGGTGACGGCAATTATGTCCTGAGGGAGTTTCCCGACATCGCCACGGGAAGACCCTCGTATTTCCTCGTCGGTGAAGAGGGGATCAGAACAGATAACGTCGACGTGGTAATCGACGGTATTGTTGTAATTACCGACGAAAACGGACTGCTCGATACGGATTGCGCGCGACTCTCGATTTCGAAGGACTCGAGGATCCACGTGAAGACGGAAACGTCGAATTAGCAACTCCTGCTAAGATCCGGGCCGGAGGAGCCGTGTCCCCAATCGGGGCATGGCTCCTTTCTTGTCAGGCCACCGCAGAGAGTGTCATAAGTCCCTTTATCGATAGCAAACGCATCCCGTATGTGTTATCTTGTGCCTGAAACTGCACGGAATCTCCGGTGGAATTCCATGCCCGCTGGTTTGCTTCGGTAATTTTACCTTTATAACACTACCAGGCCAGTCGGAACCTGATCTGACCGTCCGTGTTTCATTATCGGGAGGCGAACAACGTGACCTGGGAAGATGAATTCAAGAAGAATATCACAACCGTCGAGGATCTGGCCGAGTTTGTCGACATATCAAGGGCCGAGAAAACGAGAATCCAGAGAATCATCGACCGGCACCCTATGAGCGTCACGAGGTATTACGCATCGCTGATCGACTGGAACGACCCGGAGGATCCGCTGAAAAAAATGACGATACCCTCGGAAGGCGAGCTCGACATCGCAGGGATATACGACCAGAGCGGCGAGCAGCAGAGCACGAAACTCCCCGGGCTGCAGCACAAATACACACGGACCGTGCTCCTGCTTACCACCAATATGTGCACGACCTACTGCAGGTACTGTTTCAGGAAAAGACTCGTCGGGCGCCCGACGGATGAGACCATTCACCGGTTGGGCGACGCAGTCATATATATCAGCGCTCATCCCGAGGTCAACAATGTCCTTCTGAGCGGAGGAGATCCTCTCTGCCTGCCAACCAGGACACTGAGAAGATTTCTGGAGAAACTCTCCGAAATCGATCATCTCGACTTCATCCGTATCGGCACGAAGGTGCCGGTAACTATGCCGCAGCGCATCACAGAGGACGGGGAACTCTACGAACTCCTCAAGGAGACCTCGGTCAGGAAAAAGCGTCTGTATGTCAGCACACAGTTCAACCATCCCAATGAGATCACTCCGGCGGCGCGAAGGTCGATAAACCGTCTTCACCGCGCGGGCATAGTGACCAATAACCAGACGGTGCTTCTCCGGGGGGTAAACGACAACCCCGAGACCATGTCGAAACTGCAGAGGGAACTTACCGGAATGGGAATAGTGCCGTATTACGTATTCCAGTGCCGTCCCGTTAAACGCGTGAAGAAGTTGTTCCAGATACCCCTTGCGAGAGGTTTCGAAATACTCGAGAAATCCAGATCGCTGCTTGACGGGTACAGCAAGAGATACCGCTACGTCATGTCACACAGGGACGGCAAGATCGCCGTGGCTGGAGTGGACAAAGAGTATTTCTATTTCAGGTTCCACCAGGCGCGCAATCCAAAGAACGACGGGAAGTTCTTCAAGATGAAGTTCGACCCGGACGCCGCATGGCTTGACGATCTCAGGCCCGCCTAGAGTTCGTCGCCCTTGATGCCGATCATCTGCTTCGCCAGCGGGATGTTCTTCCCGGAGGCCTTCATCGCCTCTTCTATTATCCTGATCATTCCCCCGCAGCAGGGAACCTCCATGTAAGCGATCATCACTGACTTGATGTCGTTGAGCCTGAACATCTCGGTGATCTTGTCCAGGTAGTGCTGCGCGTCGTCGAGCTTTGGGCAGCCGACGAGACATACGCGGCCCCTCAGGAACTTCTCGTGGAAATCCGGATAGGCGAACGGCACGCAGTCTGCCGCGAAGAGCAGATCGGCTCCATTGAGAAAGGGCGCGTGCGGCGGAATCAGCATTATCTGGACCGGCCACTGCTTCAGCCTGGAAGGCATTGATTCCGGCGCCGCGGTTTCTTCCTCCTCACAGGGAGAGGCATCCATATCGAAGTTCATCAGTCTCGAGCCGGGACAACCGCCGCCGTGACCGGCGAGTTCAGGCCCCCTGTCGATGACGGGCTTTCTGAATTCGGATGGAATCTCGATGTCGTTCTCCACGAGATACGCGATCGCCTCGCGCAGCAATTCGTCCTCGCCGTGGTCCTGCAGGTGAGCGAGGTGAGCCTTGATCGTATTAGCCCCGTGCCGGACGATATTAGCCATGACCTTTGACTCGTCGTACGGCTCCGCCTCCCTCTCCTCTACCGAGATGGCGTCCTCGGGACAGCTTCCGATGCAGGCACCGAGCCCGTCGCAGAAGAGATCGCTGATCAGCCTTGCCTTGCCGTCGATCAACTGGAGCGCGCCCTCGGGACAGTCGGGGATGCAGGCTCCGCATCCGTTGCACTTTTCGTCATCGATAGTGATTATCTTACGCTTCATCTGGATTTCCTTTCCTGTCTCCCGCCGAATCGTAGACCCATTTGACGTCCTCGAGGTTCCGGTCGCCCAGATACTCCCTCACCTGCCGGTTGATATCTCCGAGCAGGTCGCCGAACAGGCACCCCATCTGACCACAGCTCTGGTCGTGCATCAGGCATTCTTCGGGCTCGAACGGCCCGTCGATCGCTTCGAAGACCTCCAGCAGGGTTATCTTCTCCGGACCGCGGGCAAGCCGGAATCCACCCTTCGGCCCCCTGGCCGAGACGAGAAGGCCGACCTTCGAGAGGTTCTGAAGGACCTTGGCAAGATGGGCCTCCGAGACACAGAGCGTCCGGGCTATCCTGCCGGCCGAATACAGCGTGGCCGGGTCACCCGCCAGGAAAACCATGGTGTGCAGCGCCAGCGATGCGGCTTCGGATATTCTCAGCGAGCCATGCAAGAGATCTCCTTATATTGGTAATGTGGTACCTGTATGCCAATATAATCAGGTGTCAGTGTATTGTCAACTGCGAATGGACAAAAATCGAGGTTTTCAGGAATTCAGACCAGTGCGGCCCCGGCCGCATAAGCCGGGGCCGTTAAACGCTTTAAATGCTGCCGTGCCGGAATGGCCACCGGGCCCTTCTGCTCAGGTGCAGACCGTTGTGACGATCAGCGGATCGGGCAGATCCTCGATCCTTTTGGCCACATCGAGACCGAGCTGCCTGCACCTCTCGAGGTCGCCGGTCTTCGGAACGTAGTTGACCCTGACTCCCTCCCCCACCAGCTCGATCTTCATATCCTCGAGCCAGGCATTCAACACACGGACCGCCTCGCCGCTCCATCCATACGAACCGAACGACGCGCCGACGAGCCCCTTCGGATTGAGTCCCTTGATGTATGTGAGGATATCTGCGACCGTCGGGAAGATCTGGTTGTTCAGCGTAGGCGACCCGACGATCAATGCGCCGGCGTCTATCAACTCGGTAACGACATCCGCCCGGCCGGTCGCGGTGGCATTGAGAACCTTGACGTGCACACCGCCCTCGGTCAGACCGTCCTCTATCGCCCTTGCCATCATGCGCGTGCTGTCCCACATCGAATCGTATACGATGATCGCTTTCCTCTTCAGCTCCCTGGCCGACCACTTCTTGTACAGACCGATTATCCATGGGATCTTTGCGCGCCACACCGGCCCGTGGTCGGGAGCGATCGTCTCTATTTCGAGCCCGCTCTCCTCTATCCTCTTGATCACCTTCCCGGCGATGTGGGAATAGAGCAGAAGTATGTTGGCATAGTACTTCGACGCCTCATGGTAGAGCACGTAATCATCGAGCTCGTCGTCGAACCTCTCGTTCGAAGCGAGATGCATCCCGAACCCGTCCTGCGAGAACAGGACCTTGTCTTCCGCCAGGTACGAGACCATCGA
>JAUWMD010000114.1 GCA_030613345.1 Candidatus Krumholzibacteriota bacterium | reverse complement strand
CGAGAAGCTCGAGCGGGTACGCGTACTTCTTTCGACGAAGCATCACGCGAGGCTCGAGTTTGAAGAGCTCTTTGAGATATTGATGGACGAGTATATCGACCGCCATAGCCCCGAGGGCAGGATCAGGAGAAAAGCAGAGCGCGAGCGGAGAAAGGCTGAGAGAGATCAGAGAAAGGTTGAAAAGAGACCGAAGGAGGTCGCCACGCCCACACCGGCTGACTTGAATAAGCGGAAAGAGGAGATTTCGAGGAATATACCCCGGTCTGTACGCGACGAGGTCTACGCCAGAGACAGGGGACGGTGCACCTTCCTTGCACCGGGAGGAAAACGGTGCGGTTCGACTTGGGACCTTCAGATAGATCACATTGTTCCGTTCGCAAGGGGCGGGGACAACTCGCCATCAAACCTGAGGTTGCTCTGCGCGAAGCATAACCGGCTGGAGGCGGAGAGGGCTTTCGGGGAAAAGCACATGGAACAGTACGGCGATCCATGAAAAACCCGGCCGCGGAGTCTCGCCTCTCTCCAGGGCCGGGTTCCTGAAAATCTATATACTTAAAAGAGAGACATATCAGCGAACGAGCAGCATCTTCCCAGTACGGGAATCGACTCCGGCCGTCACGCGATAGAAGTAGATACCGCTGGAGGTGCGGACACCAAGGTCGTTCATCCCGTCCCACGTCTTCTCGAACGTCTGCTGCGAGATCGTTCCCGACCAGAGATCCCTCACTAGAGAGCCGTCGGCCGCGTAGATCCTCACGCTGACGTCTCTGCCGATGGCCGGCCCGTTGAAGTCAGCTCTTATCGTCGTGACGGGATTGAACGGATTGGGATAGTTGCCGACAGAGGTAATGACCTCGGCTCCGGAAGAAACAGGTACCTCGGCATCGCCGGCAAGAGAGGCCATGAAGATCTCAAGTCCCTCGACCTCCGTGGGCTGGACGAGGTTGGGATTTTCTATCGAACCGGGATAGACGGCCGGCGCTCCGCCGAAGAGTATCCTGAAATCCTCGGCAAATATCTCGCTCGGCCTGTTCATGTGGATTGCACACTCGGTGTAGACAGGATCGTCGAGTATTCCTCTCATCCCCAGATATATTGCCCATCCTTCCTCATCACTGTACGGCAGATACGCCTTCTGAAAACAGTGACCGAACTCGTGCGTGACAACGCTCGCGACCGTCGACCCGGACACTTCCCACACTCCTGGTGAGAGGAAGATCCGGCAGCCGATCGATGTGCTTTTCATGTAGTAGAGCCTCGGCAACGGGAGGATGTAGATATCGATGTGCATATCGACCGTACGTCCATCGACGTCGATCTCCCGCAGAGCGTCGAGGATCACCTCTTCGCTCATCGGGAAGAACTCACCATCACCCTTGTTCACTATAAGCGGGCTCGAGATATCCTCGATCAGGTAGTAGCACCCTCCGCCTTCGGGATAGAACATGAGGTTTCCGCTGGCATCACGCTGCGTCATCTCCGAAAGTATGCCTTCCGGGGTGTATAAGGTGACTGTCGTGCCGTTATTCAGGGTATAGAGCTGGGGAAAATCCTCCGCACGCAGGATTCCCGGCGCTATGAAAAGGGGGACGGCAAGAGCCAGAAAGATGTAGATAACTACTTTATTTATCAACAGGTTCTCCCTGTCACAATACAGCCCTGCGCACAAGGACCGCTATCATCTGCTAATAGAGGAATTGCAACGGTTGTTCCCCGCATACGATCCGACAGGAGCAGCACCATTCCCGCAGGCATGAAAAGGCCTGGAATCCCTGGTGGATGCCCAGCATGACATCGGGTTATATGTTGTTTAACAACAGATTACAGGATTAGAGAAGAGTCGCAAGCACGCTGGACGGAAGTCGAGGAAATCTCGATCAGGGAAACTCCAATGGCCTTCCCGCTCCCCATGCTGAGCTTGAAATGGGGATTTTTCCCTATGATTCGAAAAGAGTTATACAGGTATTCAAGCACTAACGTATTTGTTTATAACGGATTCACGCTTGAGAAGAAATACTGGGGAAATATCCGCAGATATGCGCGTATCAGAACCTGCTGCGCGTGGCGAAGTAGTAGGAAGGCGCTCCCTGCTGGCTGAAGGCCAACTCGAGTCTTACCAGATTCTGAATCGGGGATATGATCTCAACACCGAAACCGGCCGTAGAATGGAACTGCGAATACGCCACCATGTCGAGCGAGTTCATGAGAGCGCCGTTGTCGACGAAGGCGATAGTATTGAGGGCGAGGTCGAACTTGCCGATCAGCGGAATATCCCAGACATTGGGGCCGTAGACGTTTCTCCTCCACTGGACCGTGGTGAGCAGCCTCGAAGTACCTCTTTCGTCGCTCCCGGGATACCCCCTCAGGTCGTTCCTGCCACCCATCCCCATCTCGTAGAACGACGGTATCGCCCCGTCCCTGTTGTCGCCGGCAAAGGCAAAGATGATCGTGCCCACGCCGCGTACGGGAACATAGAAGGCACTCGAGAGGGACATTAACGAGTACTGCTGTTTATACCCGTCGATGCTCGTGTATCTGCGCACCGACGCTCCGGCGAACATGCCGCTGAACGGCGATATGAGGTTGTCCCTGCTGTCGTAGGTCAGCGTCAGCCCCGTCACGAGATAGAGCTGGTTGAAATAGTCGCCGTTCTGGTTCGGGGAGTCATCGAGATACAACCTCGAAAGCCTGTTCTCGATCATGACGTCGGGCATGATCCAGACCTGGCGCAGGAGACTGCGGGTCAGCGGAAATCCCATTGTCACCCCGCCGCCGTGTCTTTCCTTGATGAAGTCGGCACTCTCCGGGACGGTCAGCTTCGTATTGGAGAATCCGTGGAAACTCAACCTCATCCGGTGACTGCCTACCCAGGGCATGCTCCACGAGACGCTTCCTCCGTGCTCGTGCTCCCTCCTCTTCTTGAATCCGACATACACCCCCTGCCCCTTCCCCTGGAAGTTCCTGATCTTCCAGCGCACGCCATAGCTTATGCCCTTTTCGAGATCGTAGTCGAGCACGGGAAGAGGATATTTCATGAAAAGGTCGGGGCGCTCCGACACCTTGACGATCACGTTGCAGTGTCCCGGCGACGTCTCGACTATCGTGATGTCGACCTCGGAAAAGAATCCTAGTCCGCGCAGGTAGGAGTGGTCCCTGTAGAGGATATCCTCGTCGAGATTCCCGCCTTCCTTCGTAGCCATCTCGCGGGTGATCGTCCAGCGCTTCGTGTGCGTGTTTCCCTTGACGATGATCTCGTCGATAACGTTGCCTCCGAAGGGACTGACCACGGCCTCGAGGGCCTCACGGGAGGCATCTACCGCCGACATCCTCGACGCGAACGCGCCTCCGCCCGCAACGACCTTTCCGCCGCAGAATACCGCGGCGACGATGATCAGCGCCGGCAACAGATATATTTTACGGAATATACGCAACAAGATCTGGGCGCTCCAGACTCCCGAATATACGGGGGATTACGGCCAAGGTCTCTGCGTATAATAACAATTCTCGGGAAAATAGTAAAGTGATATCCCGGGATCACTCTTCTGCCGGACCGGGCCTTTCGGGCTCTTCGGGCTCCACAGGGAGTGCTGAGGCATCCTCCGACTAAACCATCGGGGCATCGGGAAGCTCGGGCACCTCGGGTCTCTGCTCGAGCGGCAGGACCCCGGCCTTGGAGATGATCAGGGCCCCTGAGCCGAGAGCCACCGCGAGGAAACCAAGGAACACAGCGATCGTCTTCAGCAGGATCTGGATCGGCATCAGGAACGGCATGACCCACATCATGGCGGCCATTAAGCCCGGGAGGGTTATCAGGAACAGTCCCATGAAACCACAGAGGAACGGAGATGCGCCGTTCGGCCCGAACTTCTGGCAGAGGAGCCTGCCCAGCGCCAGTGCGCTGACGAAGTATCCGAGCAGCAGGAGCGCACCATATGACAGCACCAGCAAAAGGGCCACCGGTATCCCGATGATCGTGATGCTGAGGACCACTCCGAGTATGAGCACCACCACCGAACCGACCAGCAGCACGAGGATCCCCACGCCGAGCGACTTGAAGAATGATCCGAACACATGGTCGGAGGACGTCTTCATGCGGTCGGGCAGAAAGTATATTATCATCAGGAGCAACAGGGTGAAGATAACGAACTTTATCACCTTGACGATTACTTCCCACATATTGCCTGTGCTGTACGAAAGGAACGGCAGGTGGATATTCGGCGCACCGCTGGCTATGCTGACAGTCTCGCCCCTCACCCGGGGATTGTTGTACTCGCTCAGCTCGCCCATCACGGTGACGACATCGCCGTTGATGACGGCCGTTCCGTGGAGCTCTGTATCGCCGAAAACATTGACGACATTGCCGCGGACCTTGCCTTCAATAATAATGTCGCCGGCGATAGAGACGACATCGCCCTGGACGAGCTCATACCTGCCTATATGGATGACCTTGCCGAATCGTACGACATCGCTCCCCCTGATCTTCACGTAGGCCCTGTCGTCGTCTTCTAGGAGCATCACGGCGACAGATTCAGGCAGGTCCCTGAGCAGATCCAGGTCTTGCTCCAGGTCTTCGAGTGCACGGTCTATCTCCTGGGCATCGAACTCGAGGATGACACTTTCCTCTCCGTCCCTGGCCCCTACTTTTATACCCTCGTCGGATATCGATATCTTGATCGACCGCTTCTTCTCCCTCGGCTTCCTCGTAGAAACGGCCTCTGTCTCCTGTTCGGCCGCCGCCGCAGGAGCAGGTCTCGCAGGCTTGCTCGTCTTCGTCGTGTCGGTCGATTCCTTTTCCTGCGCCGCGGTCATTACCTTGAATGGCATGTGGGGCTTTCCGGTCCTGTTGCCTGTCAGGCCCGACGTGACCAGGAGAAACGAGCAGATGAATACAGCTGCCTTCGCGACTATCGCGCTAAATAATGCTGACATGAGTCTCTCCCTTTCTCCAGACGATACGCGTCGCCCTCACTACCAGGCCCACGATCACGACTGCCGACAGCCCGGCTATCACGAGATAGGACAGCTGGATACCGGACACCTGTCTCTCGAAGGTCTCGAGCAGTATCCTGCCCGCGAGCCTGTAATTCGTTGAAGTTGCGAGATATTTTCCTATGACTGCCGGATCCTCTATGATCCGTTTTGCTATATACAGCCCCGAGCCGACGTACGTCACGGCCCCGCCGGCCGCAGCGGCGATCATCCCTATCATGGGTGTATAGACCGCTACGAACAGCCCGAACACCGCCGCTATACCGGCAGCGACCCTGGCGGGGAAAGGGATCCTGTCCCATCCACTCCTGACCGCCACGCCGGCGCGGCTGGCAACGCTCTTCCTGTACCTGGTCACGTCGACCCTGGCCATGATTCCGGAGTCGAATCCAGGAGAGGGCTCGGCGAGGGGTATCCCGTCAAGCGCCCCGAAGACAACCGCGAACTGCGCGTCCAGCTCCCGACAGGAAGGGCAGGATGCGAAGTGATTCTCGTACTCCGCCCTTTCGGCGGCGCCGACCTCGCCGTCATGGTATTTCTGGATCAGCATCTCGAAATGCCGGCAGTTCATGATCCTACTCCTCGGGCTCCTCTACGGTGATGTTGCCGCTGGCCGTCTCCAGGAAGACCTTCGCGCGTCCGTCCCTCACTATGCCCGTTATCTTGTTCCTGTCTACCTTGGTCACGGTGATCGGCAGGCGGGCGGAAATCTCGCCGGAAGTCGTCGCGGCCTTTAGTATGTATCCATCCTCCATTATCTGGAGGAAGCGCAGAGCGATGTTCCCACTCGAAGTGGTTATGCTGTAATCGGACTTGTCTTCCGGCGTCACCCGGAAGCTCAGATCACCGCTCGCAGCGGACGCCTCTACAGCGCCCCGCACGTCTACGAACCTCGCCGCTCCGCTTATTCCCTCGTATCTGACAGCGCCGACTCCATCGATGACCGAATCCCCGGTGTAGGAGCTGAGGTCGAGGGATCCTCCGATGGAGGTGAGCTCCACGTCGCCGGTGGCTACGCTGATCTCGGCATCGCCCCTGACATCCCTCACGACGATATCACCGGCCGCGCTGCTCAGTTTCACCGTACTCCCGACCCCATCGACCATGATGTCGCCGCTGGCGACGGCAACAGTCAGATCGCCGCCGATATCCCTGATCACGAGGTCCCCGCTGGCGGAGGATGCCTCCACATCGGCCATGATGAGACAGATTTCCACGTCGCCGCTCGCCGAGGCCGTCTCGATCGACAGCCCGGTGGGAACAATCAGCGTCAGTGAAATACTCATCGACTGACCCCGCTCGACGAAGAACGAGAATATGCTCTTCCTGACCTTGCCCTTCTCGGGATATCTCGTTTCTATCTTTATCATGTCTTCAGGCCTGGTGACCACAACGCCCATGCTCTCGGCGATCTTCCTCGCCGTCTCCTCGTCGTCGGCCCTGACGGTCTTGACAATCTTCAGCTCGATTGTTTCTCTTCCTTCTTCGCCCGTAACAGTGATGTCACCGCTGAGGCTCTCTATGACGAGCCGTTTTGCGGCCTCAACGGAGATCGATTTGGATATGGTCTCCTCGTGCCTGTAGTTAGCACCCTCGACCACAGCCGCCGCGAAGAGGATCGCGGTAATCACGGCCGCGCGCATGGTCACTGCCGTTTTTCCTGCCGATGTACGCTTCATGGCAAATCAACTCCTGTTGTGCCGGTCTCGCCGAGCATTCCCCTGTCCTTGAAAAATCCTTTTATGAGCTTCCTCGCCCTGTGTATCCGTGCCTTGACCGTGCCTAGAGGAATCCCGAGGTTGTCCGAGATCTCCTCGTACGAGAGCTGCTCCTGGTGCCGAAGGATCACTATGATCCTGTAATGTTCCGGCAGGGCGCTCACGGCTTCTTCCAGCACTGCCATCATCTCCCTCGTCTGAAGCTCTCTCTCCGGGTCGCCGGTAGCAGACGCGATCTGACGGGGCATGTCACCCTCATCGCCGGATACAGGCTCGTCCAGAGAGACGATGCCTTTTCTGCGCTTGCGGATAAAATCGATGCACAGGTTCGAAGTGATCCGGTAAAGCCAGCTCGAAAAAGGGTACGAAGGATTGTACCTGTCGAGCACATTGAACGTCCGGACAAAGACCTCCTGGGCAAGGTCCTCCGCATCCGTGTCGTTCCTGACCATCCGCAGGCAGATGCTGTAGACCGGCCTCCTGTATTTTGTGAGAAGTTCTTCAAAAGCCTTCTCATCTCCTTTCAGGCATCGCTTGACCAGTTGTGCGTCTTCCCGACTCACTATCTACACCTTGATTACGGAAACGGTTAAAGAATGTTTCCCCCGGTGTTTAATCATTTTCATAATTATTGCTGTCTTCTCCGACCGGGTCGCGCGAAGGATAGCAGTAACCCCGGTGACGGTAAAGGCCAATTCTTGTAACGTGTCTCCTTTGAAAAGGTTCCGGGTCCAGAGACATGTTGATGTGGGGAGAATTTTTCTTGACACTTTGCCTCCGCCGGGAATAAAATCCGGCTTGTCCGGGCATGTGCCTTAACTGTTGTCATTGCGTCGCTTATCCCTGGGAGGGGAACCTGATGACCGGCATAGAATTCATATTCGCTAGGGAAGTCCTCGATTCCCGGGGCAATCCCACCGTCGAGGTCGATGCCCTGCTCGAGAGCGGAGCGTCAGGGAGGGTCATCGTCCCATCGGGTGCATCGACGGGCGAGCACGAGGCAGTCGAGCTGCGCGACGGGGACGGGGAGAGATACAACGGCAAGGGAGTCCTGAAGGCCGTGGAGAATGTCAACGAGATCATTGCCCCCGAGGTGAGCGACCTCGACGCGCTCGACCAGGTCTATATCGACCGGGTCCTCTGTGAGCTCGACGGGACGCCAAACAA
>JAUWMD010000151.1 GCA_030613345.1 Candidatus Krumholzibacteriota bacterium | reverse complement strand
TTGAGCCCTGCATCTTTCGCTTTTTCAACGGCTATCGCATAGCCGGCATCGGCATGTCTTGCAACTCCTGTGCCAGGGTCATTATTGAGGCAACGCGCTAATTTTTCACGGCCTTCCGGCGTTCCGTCGGCCACCACCGCGATACCCGCGTGTATGGACAGTCCCATGCCCACACCGCCCCCGTGATGGACCGATACCCACGCCGCCCCACTCGCCGTGTTGAGCAGGGCGTTGAGGATCGGCCAGTCGGCCACAGCGTCGCTGCCGTCCTTCATACCCTCGGTCTCCCGGTAGGGTGAAGCGACCGACCCGCTGTCGAGGTGATCTCGCCCGATCACGATCGGTGCGCTGATCTCACCTCTGGCCACGAGATCATGAATCGCCAGGCCGAACCTCTCCCTCTCGCCGTACGAGAGCCAGCAGATCCTTGACGGCAGGCCCTGGAATGCGACCTGCTCGCGTGCCATCCTGATCCACCTGCAGAGTGATTCGTTCTCGGGAAACATATCCAATACAAGATCGTCGGTCCTCCAGATATCCTCCTTCTTCCCCGAGAGGGCGATCCACCTGAACGGCCCCTTGCCGATACAGAACATCGGACGGATGAACGCGGGGACGAATCCGGGGAAGTCGAAGGCGTTCTTCAGCCCGCCCTTCTCCGCCTGGCCCCGGATGTTGTTACCGTAGTCGAATACGATCGAGCCCTTTTTCTGGTGGTCGAGCATCGCCTGGACGTGTAGGACGATCGATTCGGTCGCTTCCTTGATGTACCTGTCCGGATCGCTCTTCCTCAACACGGCGGCCTCTTCGAGGGTGTAGCCCCTCGGCACATACCCGTTGAGAGGATCGTGCGCGGAGGTCTGGTCGGTGACCACGTCGATGACAACGTCCCGCCTGGCCAGTTCGGGGAAAACATCGGCCGCATTGCCGACAAGCCCTATGGATAGAGGTTTTTTCGCCTTCACCGCTTCGGCTACTTTCTCGAGCGCGCGGTCGAGATCGGTCTCCATCACATCGCAGTACTTCGTATCGAGCCGCTTCCTGATCCGTTCGGGATCGACCTCGACTATGAGGCAGACGCCGCCGTTCATCGTGACGGCCAGGGGCTGAGCTCCGCTCATACCGCCGAGGCCTCCGGAGAGGACGAACCTCCCCGCGAGGCTTCCGCCGAAATGCTGGTTGGCGCACTCTGCTAACGTCTCGTACGTCCCCTGCAGGATTCCCTGTGTGCCTATGTACATCCACGAGCCGGCCGTCATCTGGCCGTACATCATCAGGTCCTTCGACTCAAGCTCCCAGAAGTGCTCCCATGTGGCCCACGCTGGAACAAGGAGCGAGTTGGCGATCAGCACCCTCGGCGCTCCCTCATGTGTCTTGAATACGGCGACCGGCTTGCCCGACTGGACCAGCAGGGTCTCGTCGTTTCCCAGGCTCTTCAGAGTATCGATAATGGCGTGATAGCAGTCCCAGTTCCTCGCCGCCTTTCCCGTGCCGCCGTACACGACGAGCTCGGCGGGATTCTCCGCATTCTCAGGATCGAGGTTGTTCATCAGCATCCTCATCGCCGCTTCCTGGAACCATCCCCGGCAGGTGATCTCATTTCCGCGGGGAGCTCTGATAACATCCGGCTTCATCTTTACCTACCTCCGAACAAGGTTTCAATTATTGGCGCAACTTGCTGTAATAATATGCTTTAAATTGCAACGTTCCGCGGAACGGAACGGTAAGGACTCTACACCATTCCAGACTCACTGGCAACCGTAAAGGGCGCCGGACGCTGTAAACCGGTATTTACATACTTCCTGTCTCGAACCAGTCGGCCGCAAAGCCAGCCGCCTCGCCGGCCGAAGATACATGCCTCGCCATAACGGGCAGCGACGACAGAACGGCCGGGGCGTACGACTTCGTCCCGAGGCGGGGGTCCATCAGGACCACCACCCCGCGGTCGTCCTTCCTCCGTATCAGCCGCCCGACCCCCTGCCTCAGCCTCAGGATCGCCTCCGGCAGGGATAGCCTCGCGAAGGGATTGCATCCCTCGGCCTGCATCCTCTCCGATCTCGCCTCGATGACCGGCTCGGTTGGAACGGGAAACGGCAGCTTGGGAATAACGAGGATCTCGAGCTCTCCCCCGGGAAAATCCACTCCCTCCCAGAACGAGGCGACCCCGAGCAGGACCGCTCCCCGGTCCGACCTGAAGATCGAGGCGAGCTCTTCCCTGCTCCTTCCACCCCCCTGCACGAGGAGGGTCCCGTCGAACCCGAGGCGCTCGAGCTCTGTCCCGGTTGCAAGGCACATCCTGTACGAGGTGAAGAGCGCCATGATCCTCCTCCCGGTCGCGCCGGAGAGTCCGGCGATCATCCTGCCGACATGGCAGGCGAACGACTCGTCGTTCGGGTCAGTCCTCTCCTCGGTCCTCATTATCAACAGGTTCTTTCCGTAATCGAAAGGCGAGCCTGCGATGAGATTGACAGGTTCCTTCCCCGTCAGGCCGATCCCCAGCCGTTCCATCACATAGTCGAACGATCCTTCCTCGGCGAGTGTGGCCGATGTGAAGACGGCCGAGACGGCCCTCTCCTCTATATAATCTGCGAAGCGCCTGTCGATCTCGAGTGGCGAGCCGCAGATCGCAGCGATCTCGCCGCCTCCGGTCCATTCGATCCAGAAGACGCCGTCCGGATCGTCCGCATCCTGGAGGTACCTCACAGACTCGGAGAGTGCCTCGAGCTCCTCATCGACGAAACGCAGCTCGTTCTGCAAGACGGTCATCGACTGCCCCGCCCGCACTTCAGTAAATAGTTTAAGCATTTCTCGTAATTCAATGTTAATAAGATAAAAACGGATGAACGCATCTTCAGTTCCGGAGAACCTTCCCGGGCCGTAGCGACTCCTCTTCCCGGCTGTTTTGCCGGCGGATGCCGATACCGCCACCTTGAAGATCGAGGCGAAAGCGGCCTCGAGTCCGGTCTTCTTCGCCGCGAGCATCTGCACCTTCCCGGCCCAGCCGTCCCTCCCGCTTCTGAGCCCGGCCGACTCGAGCTCGAGCGAGAAGAGCTTCCATCTCTCGGCAAGCGGGGAGACAGGCTCGACCTGGTCGAATATCCTCTCGAGCGTCTTTTTCGAGATCGTAATGGAGAGGTTGTTCATCACGCACCGCTCGAGATGGTGCGCCTCGTCAAATATGACGCGGCTGTACGGCCCGAGCACCGTCCCTCCCTGCCTGTGGTCGGTCATCAGCAGGGCATGGTTCACAAATAAGATAGCCGCTTCTGCGGCCCTCTTCCTCGCACCGAGCATGGGACAGCCGCCGGCATGGGAGCAGGCCTTCATCATGCACCGCGGCGGGGCACAGATCGATCGCACGGGAAAGGGTATCACCCCCGAGGGTATAGATTCGGCCGTCCCCTCGGATGCGAGGGCCGCGGCGAGCCCGAGACGCAGCGCCGCATCCGGATCGTCGCCCGAGAGCCTGACGATCCGGGAGACGAGCTTTCTCGAGCAGATATAATTCTCCCTCCCCATAAGCCTCTCGACGGGCAGGTCGTACCCTGTGAGGAGGCGGAGCACGGGGAGCTCCTTCTCGAGAAGCTGCTGCTGGAGATTTCTCGTGTGTGTGGAGATTATTACCCGCTCCCCCGTGGCGGAGGCGAAGATCGCCGACGGGACGAGGTAGGCGAGCGATTTCCCGGTCCCGGTGCCCGCTTCCACGAAAGAGATCTCGTCGCGAGCCAGCGCCGTCATGACGGTCATCGCCATCGCGGCCTGGCCCTCGCGCCTCTCGCCGAGTATGTCCTGTATCCGCGCGATGTCGCGCTCGACCTCACGTTCGAGTGCGCCGGGCTCTATGCCGCCGCGCGGAGATGCGGGCCTGGATCTCTCGTCCGCAGCAGCTTCTTCCACCGGGCCTTCGAAGAGATCGCCCTTTCCCGCGGCCGAGATAACGGCCCTTTCGAGGATCGGGATCCCGGGAAAGACGGTCTCGCGAGCGAAGCGCAGGAGCAGAGCGGGAGGTACGGGGCCGGACGCTATGGCGCCGCAGAGACGCCGATCGGCCCCCGGTTCTTTCAGCGATTCCCTGTCGTTGTGGGGAACCAGATCGAGAAATGCCCCGACGCCGGTGTCGGGTATATCGTATCGATTGCCGGCGGGCATCGAGTTCCTCCTCCACCCTTCCTATTCCCTGCTGCGCCTCGTCCCTCTTATCGCGCAGAACTCCCCGCACATCGTGCAGAGATCCTCCGAACCGGCCGGACTCGCGTCGAACATCTCCCTCGCCCTGGACGGATCGATGCTCGAATCAAGCGCTGTCTCCCAGTCGAGCTCCGCCCTCGCGCGGGATATCTTCCGGTCCCAGTCGTTCGCCCCGCGCACACCCTTTGCGATGTCGCCGGCGTGGGCGGCTATCCTCGTGCTGATCACCCCGTCGCGGACGTCGGCGACCGAAGGGAGCCTCAGATGCTCGGCGGGAGTTACGTAGCACAGAAAGTCCGCGCCGTGCCAGGCGGCCACCGCACCGCCGATCGCGGCGGTGATGTGATCGTATCCCGGCGCAATATCGGTCACGAGCGGGCCGAGGACGTAGAACGGCGCGGCGCCGCAGACCTTCTTCTGCAGGATCATGTTCGACGGGATCTCGTGTATCGGCACATGGCCCGGGCCCTCGACGAAGACGCTGACTCCGGCCTTCCTCGCCCTGTCGACCAGCTCCCCTATGACGAGGAGCTCACCGATCTGCGGCCGGTCGGTCGAATCGGTTATCGCACCCGGACGCAGCGCGTCGCCGAGGCTCAGCGCAAAATCGTACTGATGGGCGATCTCGAGGAGCTCGGCGTAATATTCGTAGTACGGGTTTTCCCTGCCGTTTTTCACGATCCACTGGAGGAGGAAGCACCCTCCGCGGCTGACGACACCGGCAGTCCTGCTCCCGGCGACATCTCCGGCGAGTCTGCGCACGAGACCGCAGTGGATCGTCATAAAATCGACGCCCTCCTTCGCCTGCCGTTCGACAACGCCGAGGAAATCTTCCTTCGTACAGTCGGCGATCTCCCCGCCCCTCCTCGTCACCTCGACAATCGACTGGTATATCGGCACGGTCCCCACGGGCACTGTGCATCTTTCAAGTATGGATCGTCTGATTGCTTCGATGTCTCCGCCGGTCGAGAGATCCATAAGCGCATCGGCCCCCGCATCGACGGCAGCGTCGAGCTTCTCCAGCTCGATCGCCAGATCGTCATGGTCGGGACTCGTGCCGATATTGGCGTTGACCTTCGTGCTCAGGCCTTCCCCGATCCCTATCACCCGGCTGTGAGCGCGCGCATACCCGGTGATCACGACCCTGCCGTCGGCAACGAGGACCCTGAGTCTTTCGGGGTCGATCCCTTCGAACTGCGCGACTTCCTTCAGCGCGGAGCTTATCTCGCCCGCCCTGGCCTTTTCAACTTCCGTCAAGAGGAGCCTCCTCTCTCTATCCTTTCAAGGGTGTTTAATTATAATCGACAGGCTCCGCCCTTGCTACATCGATTTTAGGGATGGTCAGAACTTCTCGATGAGCGAGATGTGGATGAGCATACCATCGAGGGCGATCGTGTCCCCCATGCCGAAACTCAGCGCAACTGTGCCGAGCTTCGAGGAAGACATCAGGCCGAATCCGAGCCCGTCCCGGAAGTTCCAGCCTGTATCCCCCCTGTAGTACGCCCCCGCATCGTAGAAGAGGAATATCCTCGACGCGCCGCCGAACCTGTACTCGAGGTTGGCCCAGGCTATCTTCTCGCCGCGGAACTGGTTCTCCCTGTAGCCCCTCAGGCTCCTCGCCCCTCCCAGCGGATAGGTCTCGGCCGGCTTGACGTCGCCGGTCGAGAAAACGCCTTCCGAGACGAGCCTCATGAAGATCGACTGCCTCGTGAAAGCAGGGATCTCGGCATCTCCCTCAAAATGGTACAGGAGCTGACTGTCGCTGTCTGTATCGCCACCGGCATATTCCTTCCTCAGGGCGCCCTCGACCCTGAGGGCGAGGCCGGCCCGCCCCGGCCAGAGCGTCCTGAAGCCTGCCCGGAACCTGTGCCTGACACTCCTGTCGAGATAGGGATCGTTCTGCGGGACGTTGTTGTCCCACGTGTAGCCGGCGAGCAGCTCTCTGCCCGGCCCGGCGCCCAGGCTCATGTCGAAGCCGACCAGCGTGTAGTCGTACAGGGTATCGTAGACGTCCTGCCTCAGCTCCGCATCCAGTCCGGTGGGCAGGGAGAGGAAAAAATCCTCCGAGTACCTGAAATACAGCGTCCGGAAACTGATACCGTCGTTGAGCCATCTGAAATCGACGTCCCTGCCGCTGCCGCCTATGTTCCTCAGCGTGATATCGACAGATCCGTTGGTGATGTAACCTTCTTCTTCCTTCTTCGCAAAGCCGAAGATCCCCTGTATCGAATTCCCCCGTTTGGCCTCCTCTACCGGGATCCTCACCTCGACCCTGCCGGGGCCGAGCCTGCGGACCTCAGCCTGCCCCCCACCGGCGAAGAGGCCCGCGCCCAAGAGATAGCGCCGTGCGCG
>JAUWMD010000061.1 GCA_030613345.1 Candidatus Krumholzibacteriota bacterium | reverse complement strand
CGCGCACGGTGAAGATCATGATCGTCATGTAGACGAGGCTCCCGACGAATGAGACTATCGCATCGTCGGTCTTCGATTTCTTCAGGATCTTGATAACAATACGCTTGAAGATGCCGGCGGCGCTGCGACCGATTATCAGTATCGCGATCGCGGCAACGATCTTCATGCCGTAGTTTCTGCCGAAATCGAGCAGAAAAGCGGTCCAGTCATCCATGTTCACTCCTCCAGCGATTAAAGGATCTGATTATCCGTTCTTCAAGGAAGCAGGAAACAAATAATAATTACAATCGGGATTCCGTTCAACACATTTCAGCACGATAAAGGCATGCGGAGGCATTTATCATAGAAAGGGAATAATCGCGCCCGAGTTCATCGGCGAAGATGCGGAGTGTGTGAAGTTCATGCTCGCCGGGCTGAAGGAACGAGGCGTGATCTATAAGGAAAAGGCCGTGATCCCCGTGCTGGACCGGGTCGGGGCGAATCAGTGATTCGGGGCATCGTGCGGGGATTCTGACGGACGCGGTGCCCTGGGGATCATCTCTATGCAGTTTGTCGGGCAGGTCTCGGCGCAGACGCCGCAACCGTAGCACCTGTGCCTGACGACGATGAGTTCCCCCTCGTCCATCATGCGGGCGCCGAACCTGCACGCCCTCTCGCACATACCGCACGACGAGCAACACCCCTCGATCGTACTCTCGATAAACCGGCCCCGCTCGGGTCTGTCTTCCGTGTGCGCGGTGAAAAAGGCGCAGCAGTCGTCGCAGCAGAAGCAGATCCCCTCGATCTCACCGTCGCCCCCCTTCCTCGCGAACGGTCTCGAGACAAGACCCCATTTACAGGCATCGTCTATAAGCGCGAGGGCTTCGTCCCTTGTCGCTTCCCTCATACCCGCGGGATTGGCCGGCGAGTCCTCGCGGAAACTGAGACAGACATCCATAGGCGATCTGACGCACTTGCCCTTCTCGTCCCTGCACCAGCAGGTCGATATCCATAAACTGTCACGGACGCCGACAATCTCTCTCGCCTCGTCCTTCGTACAGACCGAATGGCTGACGGGTGGATTCCAGCTCACTTTCAGTCACCTCCGCCGAGATCGAGCTCGAGATAAACGGCGTCGCAGATCGGATTGAACCTGTACGGCTCTATCTCCCCGAACCCCATCGATCTGTAGAGCGCTATAGCCGTTTTCATCGAGGCAAGCGTGTCGAGGCGTATCTTTTTGTATCCTTCGTGCTTCGCTATCCTGATGATCTCTTCGGCCAGTCCTCTCCCGGTGCCTTCCCCCCGGAAATCAGGCCTCACGTAAAGCCTTTTCATCTCGCACGCTCCGCCGCCGAGATCCCTAAGCGCGACGCAGCCGACCATCTCGCCCTCCTCTTCAGCGAGCAGGATCCTGCCGCGGGGCGAAGTGTACTCTCCCGGCAGTTCTTCCAGTTCCCTGTCGAACTCCTGGAAGCAAAGATCGAACCCGAGCGACTCCCCGTACTCGAGAAACAGGGAACGTACGGTATTAATATCTCTCTCCGGTGACGCTTCGCGGACCTTCATCGGATCACTCCCCGGCCAGCAGGAATACGGCGAACGAGGCGAGCCAGTGCTCACCCTCGTAATTGCCGCTCGCTACATGCGCCAGGGCTTCTTCCGCATGCAGGCAGGCTACTTCCTCGAGGACCCTCCGGCGCGGATCGTCTTCGGGAAGGGCCAGAGCGATCCCTTTCATGCACCACGCCCTGCTGATGTTGAGGCCATCGAGGTGAACTATCTTCGGATCGCTCCTGTCGGAAACCTCGACCGGCTCGAAAAGTGATTCTGGCAGACCATAACGAAGCTCCGGAAGGAATTTATTCAGCCATCTCACGTAATCGTCCTGCGACAGCACCCTTCTCATCAGGTCCGCGATCATCAGGCACGGCGAGAAGAAATCGTCGCCGTCCGGTTCCCAGCCGGCCGGACATGCGGAGATGCAATCGTAATAATATTCCTTTCCGACATCGCCGATGAGCAGCGCGAGATCCCTGTTTCCCGATGACCTTGCATAGTCGAGCGCGAAAGAGAGCCCGAAGGCTGTGTTGGGATGCACTCCCCTCTTTATCGGGTAGGTCTGCTTCGGCAGGAATTCGAAGTAGTTCTCGAGGATCACGTCGACGAGCGGCTGGAGGTTCATTTTCCATTTTCTCGCCGCCGGCTCGGGGCAGCGGCCGACTTCCCCGGCCAGTTTGAGCAGCCAGGCCCATCCGTACGTGCGCTCGAAAGAGGCCCTGTTCTTCTGCCGGAAATACTCCGCCTCGACGAGGATATTCTCTTCAGAGAGGTTCTCGTCGAGGGCCTTCCTTATATCCGGTGCCTCGGTCATGTCGGGAAAGAGTCCCAGGAGCCGGACAAGCATCCAGTGACCGTGCACCGACGAGTGCCAGTCGAAGCATCCGTAGAAGGCCGGGTGAAGCACCGCCGGGCCTGCCACTCCGGTGCTGTCGTTCATCACGTGGCCCGGTTTGTTGGGGAACTCCCTGTGCACGCAGTGAAGCGCTATGCGGGCGAATCCCGACGCGGTCTCCTCCGTGAGAGTGAACTTCTCGAGGCAGGCGATCGTCTGATCTCCGGCAAACGCCGCCCCGGCGCAGATCGCCAGAAGCACTGCAATCACAGGCATCAGTCGAGTTCTCATGTCGATCCTTTCCTGTCCCGTCCGATCAGATCTTCCCACCCCTTGCCTTTACGAGGTCGTGCCAGAAGGGCTTGTAGAGGAAACTGTCCCTGTCGAGCGAGCAGATCCTCTCGAACATCGGCTTCGTCACTGTGAACGCCAGTATATCTTGTGGCATGTACTGCCGCATCGCGACATCGGTCGCACCGATTATCGCCTGTGGCACCGAAACATCGTCGAACATCGGCAGGAGCTGGCCACATCCCGAGCTGAACGGCGCTTTTATCGGATCGGGATCGCCCGGCGCGGCATTATACTGGGCCGCGTATACCATCAGAGCCAACTGGTCGGGATTGACGAGGAAGGTCACCGACTTGAGATCATCATACTCGCTCTCCTTCATCGGCCCGATCATGATGAACCCGTTTTCCGGCTCGTAAGGTTCCGTATCGTCTATCCACTGCTCCATCAACTCGCGCGAGGCCTTCAACCCCTCCCGGCCGAAGAGGAAATCGATGAACGCCTCACGTGGCATCGTCTCGATGCCGAAGAGATGCCTGCCGAATCCACCGCACCCGAACGCCTTCTTCGATAACGCGGCGGTTGTGCCTTTGAGCCAGCTCCTGTAGAACGCGAAGACGCAGACATGCTTTCCGGGCTTTGGCTCCACGACGGGCTCAAACGGTTCCTTTGAAGGTGCGTCGTAGAGGCCGATCAGAGGCAGGTCGATGCCTGCGATGCGAATGAATTCGGAAGGGTCGTACAGCATCCTGTTTCCTTTCGGCACAAGGTCATCTTTTCCCTCACTTGACCGACTTTTCCCAGAGCATGATCAGCACCATCTTGAACCTCTCTGCGGCCTTCAGGGAGTGCGGCTTTCCAGCGGGCATGATGATCATCTCGCCGGTGCCGACATCGACCGTCTCTCCGGAGATGGTGATCTCCGCCTTGCCGTCTATGACGTGTACAAGCGCGTCGAACGGGGCCGTGTGCTCGCTGAGGCCCTCGCCCGCGTCGAATGCGAATACCGTGACCGTACCTGATTTCTTTTCGATGACCGTCCTGCTTACCACCGATCCATCCTGGTACTCCGCCAGCGCGGAGGCCGCCCGTGAGATACCCGGTTCGAGCCCTTTCCTTTTGCCATCCATGATCGCCTCTCCTGTTTTCAGAATTCTGGATTTCAATTTCGCTCGATGGTACAATTCGCGAGCTCGCAATACAATCGTTAACCCCATCCACGGGAATAGATGTTCTATGCCGGCGTGGAAACGTTATAAAACAAACTCACAGGCACGGAACGTTGAAGCGGAGGATCGTCACTGCAGCAGGACGAGGCTGACGGCCATTATCGCCATGCCGGCGAGAAGACCGTAGAGGGCGATGTGGTGCTCGCCGTACTCCTCCGCGGCGGGAAGAAGCTCGTCGAATGATATGAACACCATGATGCCCGCCACCGACGCAAAGAGGATCCCGAACACTGTCTCGCTGAGGAACGGCGCGAGGATGAGGTAACCGATTACGGCCCCTGCGGGCTCGGCGAGCCCCGAGAGGAACGACCAGGCGAACGCCTTCTTCCTGTCCCCCGTCGCATAGAAGATCGGCACCGATACGGCGATGCCCTCGGGTATGTTGTGTATCGCGATGGCTATGGCAATCGAGATACCCAGTGCCGGGTCCTTCAGCGCTGCGGCGAACGTGGCCATACCCTCGGGCAGGTTGTGGACGGCGATCGCAATCGCCGACAAGACCCCCATCCGCATGAGCCTCGGGTTCTTCTCCCTCGCCTCGTCCGACATCTCCTCGAGCATGTGCAGCTCGTGCGGGTTCTCGTAAGAGGGAACAAGCCTGTCTATCCCGGCGACGACCAGCATCCCGCCGAAGAAAGAGATTATCGAAGCCCAGTTGCCCGCCGCCGTTCCCAGCTCCGTAGTCAGCGATTCCCTCGCGGCCCCGAGAAGTTCGATCATCGAAACGTATATCATCACCCCGGCAGAAAAACCGAGAGAGAGGCAGAGCAGCCTCTTGTTCGTGCGCCGGGCTATAAACGCGATCGCGCTCCCGACGCCGGTGGAAAGCCCCGCCAGCGTGGTCAGGAGAAAAGCGAATGCGACGTCTCCGTTCATGCCTCTTCCCCGGCTTTCGTCTCGACGAGACTGTCATACGCGGCGGCATATGCCGTTCCGGACAGCGGGGTCAGGAAGAACAGGTAAACCAGGAAGGTGATCACGCCGAGGTTCCCCATCTCGAAGATACTCGGTATGACGAGCAGTATACCGAGGACCGCCATGATCAGGTGGAGAAGAAGTATCTGAAGCCTGTTGCCCTCCGTGATCCTCGTGCTGAAATCGAGAGCCTCATCCAGATTCAGTTTTCTGTCGACCGCGGCGAAGATCCCCATACCAAACCTAGCCCACAGATACAGGCCGGGGACGATGAAGAGAAGCAGACCCGCTGCGATGATCAGTGGAATTACGATGGTCACAAGCCAGACCTGGCCGAAGCGCCTGAACGGTTCGAACATCACGGCCGGCGTGGCGTCCTCATCGCGCACCAGCCTCAGGCAGAAGAGGTACCAGCCGGCCTGGAGCACCTGGCCGATCGTTATCTGAAGAATAAGCACCAGTACGCCGCCGCCCGGCAGCATGCCGAGCCCGATGCCGAGCAGGGAGAAGAGGAGCATGACGGCAAGGCCTCGCAGAATCAGATTCGGGCGCGTTTTAATCACGTGCCACGCGCAGGCGAGCCACCCTTCGATGCCGACTGTATATTCTCCGCTCATCTTCATGCCCCCTTTATTCGAACTCACGGACCGCGTCGAGAAGCGCCTTCTCGATCTCGGGCTCTCCCATCGAGTGCCCGGATCTCTCCGCAATGACGAGTTTTGATCCGGGGAGTTTCTCGTGGACCCTGAACGCAAACAGCGGCGGGCAGATAAGATCGTATCGTCCGTTGACCAGGGTGATCGGGACCCCTTCGAGCACGTGCGCCCTGTCGAGGAGCTCACCCTCCTCGAGGAAGCACCTGTTGGCCATGTAGTAGTTCTCTATCACGCCGAGGCCGAGCAGCACCTTCCTGCCTCGCTCGGTGCTCCACCGCGCCTCGCCGTCCACGGCCTGAGGCTCCATCCTCGCTATCCCTCCCTCGTACTCGACCCATGCGATGCTCAACCTCTTCCTCTCCTCCTCGTATCCATAGAGGATGCTCCGATACAGATACTCCGGGGAGATGCAGGGGGATTTCGCCGGCATGACCGACTGCAGCCTCCTGTAGAACTCGGGAAAGAAATACTCGGAGCCCCCGCAATAGTAGTGTTCGAACTCCTCGACAGTTGCCGTGAATATTCCCCTCAGTACCATGCCCGCGACGTTCCCTGGATAGGTCACCCCGTATGCGAGCCCCAGGGTCGATCCCCACGATCCGCCGAAGAGGATGATCTTCTCTGAGCCCGCATGCTCGCGGAGCTTCTCTATATCCTCGACGAGATCCCATGTCGTGTTTCCCTCGAGCTCGAGGAACGGCTTCGACTTTCCGCAGCCGCGCTGGTCGTGCAATACGATGTGGAATTTTCCGGGGTCGAAGAAACGCCTGTAGTACAGCACTGTGGCCGCCCCCGGCCCCCCATGCAGGACAAATACAGGTCGGCCGTCGGGATTGCCGCAGAGTTCGTAGTAAATCTCATGTGTATCCGACACCCTGAGAAACCCTGTCTCGTACGGTTCGATCTCGGGCCAGAGGGCCGGCCCCTCTTCCTGCGGCTTCGGGGTACAGCCGCCTGAAAAGACGGTCACAATCGCGGTGATTACGATCCACGTTGTGAATCTCCTTTTCATTCTTCCCTCCTGATATCTTCAACGATCCTCTGATAGAGGTCGACGTCGAGCAGACGGCCGAACTTCATACCCACCTCCCTGAGCTTCCCGACATGCGTGAAATCGAATGACTCGAAGAGCTGGACGCTGATATCGTTCCCCTCCGTAATCCTCGCGATCAGGGCGTGGATCCCCGTTTCGGCCGCGGCTTCGATTATTGCGCCCAGCAGCGTACGCCCGTATCCTTTTCCCCTGCTGTCCCTGTCGACGTAGACCGACACCTCGGCGGTCGCTGCGTACGCCTTCTTCGGCGAATATTCGTTGAGTGAGGCGTATCCTGCGATCTTTCCCTCGAAAGAGCAGACCACCACGGGATAACGCTCGCCGTGCCGCTCGAGCCATAGCCGCATATCCTCCCTGCTTTTCGTCTCGAGATCGAAGGTCGCGGCGGTGTTGAGTATCGCATCGTTGTATATTTCAGTGATCACGGGCAGATCGTCGACCGTGACGGGTCTCAGTTCGATCATCGGTGTTCCATCCTTTACTTCCCTTCCTCGCCGGCATTTAGCGGTCCACGGCAGCTGAACTGGAATATCATTCCCGCTATGCTGAGTGCGATCCAGGCAAGTATCACGACCGGATTGGTCTCGCGAAGGCTTTCGACCAGCATGAATGGATCGCGGAAGAGGTCGGTCGGAATGATACCCGTGCCGAAGAAGTAGAAGCCGCCCGTCACGACGCTCCACGCGCCGATCAGCGCGGTCGAGATGATTATAATCGGCTTCTGGAAAAAACAGGCGAGGATGCCGACGACCGCCGCCGCGATGATCGGGATGATGATGACGAACTCGATGTTGATCGCCGTTGCTATAAGGAAACCGAGCTGCCAGCCGGCCAGAGCGCCGAGCAGGAAGAGCCCGATGTAGTAAAATGCCATTGACAGCGAAGCGCCGATCATCCCTCCGAAAATCGCCAGTATCACGAGAACGATCATGTTCGCCGTATAGTGCGCGCCAAAGTAGTAAAAAAGCACCGCGCCGGCTATGAATCCCGCGATCCCCAGGACGACCTTGAAGATGCGGTAGCCCCAGAAACAGACGATCGCCCCGGCTATGATCGAGAAGATCGCAAAGGCCCGCTGTGATTCAAACATATCCCTGCTCCTGTCCGCGCCGCTATTCGAAAAGGGCTGCGAAAGCGGCTGCGTTGAAGAGATCTGCTTCCATGGAGAATATGAAGATCCTCCATCACTCGAATCGATATTATACAGGCACGCTGCGGTGCGCTTCCAGAATAAATATCGGTACAGGGCGGCCCGGCACATTCGACTTGTCACGGCTGCCATTTCGCCCTATGATTCGACACGTAAGAGTGTCCGGCGTCCTGTGGGGGATAATGATGAATCCTGTAGATATGATCAAGAAAACGATCACCTTCCTGACAATCGATATCTGGAAGCTTCGTGTCGAGGACCTGTCGAGGGCGAGACAGATATTCGTCAACCAGCTCAGGATAACCATACTTTCCCTGAAGGGATTCCAGGAGGATAAATGCAACGTCAGGGCCTCAGCGCTGACCTATTACACGCTCCTCTCGATCATCCCCGTAGTCGCAATCATTTTCGGAATCGCGAAAGGATTCGGATACGACAAGATGATCGTGGAATCACTCTACAATGATTATCCCGGACAGAAGCTCGTAATCGACAAGGTGGTCGAATATTCCAATTCCGTTCTGGAAAACACGCAGGGGGGGATTATCGCGGGCGTCGGACTGATCTTCCTTCTCTACACCCTCATCAAGGTACTCGGGAACTTCGAGGCGGCATTCAACGATATATGGAACATCCACAAGGATCGCAGCATCGTCCGGAAGTTCAGCGATTATACCTCGATCCTTATCGTGTGTACGATCGGCTTCATCGTGTACAGCAGCATGTCGGGATTCATCGCCGCCAGGTTCACGGCATTCCTCTCGAACACTATCCTCAGGGAAGCGGAGGGCCCACTGACGTGGCTTCTCTTCAATATCCTTCCCTTCCTTCTGATCTGGGGACTGCTGACATTCATCTACATCGTGCTTCCAAACACGAAAGTCAGCCTCAAGTCCTCCTTCTTCGCAGCCGTCGTGGCGGGAACGCTGTACCGGCTCGTCCAATGGACATATGTGATCTTCCAAATCGGTGTGGCGAAATACAACGCGATATACGGAAGTCTCGCCGCACTGCCCCTTTTCCTGATATGGATCCAGATGAGCTGGCTGATCATTCTTCTCGGGGCTGAGATCTCATTCGCTATTCAGAACGTTCATACGTACAAGTCCGAGATCGACTCCCTCCATATCAGTTGGCGAAGCAAGAAACTTCTCGGCCTCACGGTAGTCTGGAAGGTAATCAGGAGCTTCGCCGACGGCGAGGCGCCCATGACCGCCGTGGAGATCGCCGAGGACCTCGGGATGCCCGTACGGCTCGTCAGGCAGGTCCTTTCCGAGCTGGCCGATACCGGGATGTTCTCCAAGACGGAAAGGGAAAAGGGACAGGATTCGGCATTTCAGCCGGCATGCGATATCAACTACTTCTCGGTGAAGTGCGTACTCGATGCTTTTGAGAAGATCGGAAGCGGCAGCGTTCCGGTAAAGGAATCTCCGCAGTTCGCCAGGCTCGCCGCTATCATCGACTCGTTCGGCGATGCCATGGAGAATTCGCCGGAGAACGTGCTTCTCAGGGATATCTAGTGCCCTGAACCGAATCCTCAGTGAATGTAGCTTCCCCCATTGATATCGATAGTGCAGCCAGTCGCGTGGTCGAGCCTGCCCGAGGCTATGAAAGCAACGAGTGGAGCGACGTCATCCGCATCGGTCATCTCGTCGAGCGCCAGTTCGTTCGCAACCATCTCGTCCCCGTGCTTGTCGAGATACTCCTCGGTCATCGGCGTGAGGACGTAACCGGGTGCGATGGCAAACGATTTTATTCCCTCCTTGCCGAATGACCTGGCGATCGAGCGGCTCAGGGAAATCATGCCGCCCTTCGACGCGGCGTAGGCGAGGTACTCGGCCGTCTCTCCCCTGAATGCAGCCCTCGATGCGATGTTGACTATTCTCCCCCCTCGCCCCCTGAAATGCTCTATCGCCTCCCTGCAGAGAACACCGGCCGAGGTGAGGTTGACAGCGAGCGTCCTCTCCCAGGTCTTCATCCATTCGCCGTGCCCGCTGTCCGGTTGCACCGGAATGAAAATACCGGCGTTGTTCACGAGCAGGTCGATACCACCGAGTGACTCCGCCGCCCTGACAAACAGGTTCCTCGCGGCATCGGGGTCGACAAGGTCAGCCCCGAAGGCCTCGGATCCATTATCGAACTCTTCGGCCATCTTCCTGGCCCTCTCGCCCCCGGTATTGTAATGGACCGCTACGATCGCCCCGCTATCGGCCAGTGTGACGGATATCGCCTCGCCGATGCCGCTGCTGCCGCCGGTGACCAGCGCCGTCACTCCTGTAAGATCTATCTTCATCGTCAGGTCCTTTCTCATGCATGTTTCCCTGTGGGAATACTACATCGCCCGGTCTTCTCCTACAACGTGATTTGGCCTGATACGGAAACAGCCGGGGCCTTTCGGCTCCCGGCTGCACCGCGGGCTGAACGATATGAGATCATGCCGGCTTGTCAGATAAGTCCTATCCTTTTGAATCTCGGGCGCATGGCTTTCAGGTCGAATGAGAACCATCTTGCGATCAGTTCCCCCTCCACGTTACCGAGAGGCAGGCATCCCCACACCCTGCTGTCGTAACTGTTGTCCCTGTTATCGCCCATCACGAAGATATATCCTTCGGGCACCATGACCGGCGGTATGTCGGTCATACGCCCTTTCCCCGTAATGTGCTGGATAGTGTATTCCCTGCCGTTGAGCGATTCCCTGTAGAAGGATATGCCGTCCTTCGTGCCTGTCGCTCTGCGGCCGATGGCCCGGCCGTTTATGATCAGCCGGCCTCCCCACATCTCGATGATGTCGCCCGGGATCCCGATGACCCTCTTCGTGTACAGTTCCCTCTCGTTCTTCGGGAACTTGAAGACGACCATCTCGCCCCTGGAAGGAACACCCCATTCGAATACGCTGGTCTTCGTGAAAGGGACCTTCAGTCTGTAGGCAAGCTTGTTAGTGAAAAAGAAATCGCCTTCGAGGATGGTGGGATTCATCGATCCTGTCGGCACGTAATAGCTTGCGAATACCGATGACCTGATACATATCAGGATGAACAGAAAAACGGAGTAGAAAGCGAAATCCCTGCTGCGGACGAATTGTGCGATCTTTCTCATTCTTCACCTCTCGAATAAAACCCGGCCGCCTGAACGCTTCTATCTCTTTCTACGTACGGCGGACATACAGGTTTCAGATTTTGTCGAGAGGCGGGGTGTTCGGATTACCCGGATCAGTCTCGGGAATGAGCTCCTCCGATCGCCGTCACTGAATGATCTTCTCACTCTCAATACTGACGATGCCGGCCGCTTTCCACTGTCCATCCTGCAGCAGCATCCTGTAAGTTACCGCCGGGTTTTCCCTGTTGTATTCGAAGGTCTGGCATGCCACCGATGCCTCCTGCTCCGAAACCGATTCGAAACCGACCACCTCGAAACGGACCCAGACGCCCTTTGTCGACGGGAGG
>JAUWMD010000093.1 GCA_030613345.1 Candidatus Krumholzibacteriota bacterium | reverse complement strand
GTGACGTATGTCGCACCGATCGCCATCGGGGCGACCACGCTTCCGACATTGCTCGCGAAGAGATCGGAGCCCATTCCGTCCGTATCTCCCACGTTGTCGCCGACGTTGTCCGCAATCACGCCGGGGTTCCTCGGATCATCCTCGGGGATGCCTGCCTCGATCTTGCCGACGAGGTCCGCTCCGACATCAGCGCTCTTTGTGAAGACCCCGCCACCGATCCTGGCGAAAAGAGCTATCGAGCTGGCGCCCATCGCGAAACCGTTGATTATCCTGGGGTCTCTCGTAAAGAGGAAATAGAAACCGAGACCGACGACACCGAGAGCTGCTACAGCCACTCCCATTACAGAACCGCCGCCGAACGCTATCGTCAGCGCCTTGCCTATACCGCCGTCCTTCGCCCCCTGCGTGGCCCTGACAGCGGCCCTCGTTGCCGCTTCCATGCCGAGTACGCCGGCTCCCATGGAGCATAACGCTCCGGTCAGGAAGGCGATCGCGGTCTGTATGCCCAGCCCTGGCGCGAATGTCAAGCCAGCGAACACGATCAGTATAAAGATGAAGATGATCTGGTATTCCCTTTTGAGGAATACGAAAGCGCCTGCGTGTATCTTGTCGGCTATCTTCTGCATCAGCTCATCACCGGCGGGATAACGTTTCATGTTGAAATACGCGCCGATCGAGAAGAGCAGCCCAGCTAAACCAAGCCAAGGTATTAATCTGGTAACAAACTCCAGGTCAATCGTCATCGAAACCTCCTTATAAAACGCATTAAGTAATCACTCCAAGTGCCTTACCTACTTTAATAAAAGCATTTATTGCCTTGTCCAGATGATTGCGCGAATGGGCTGCCGATATCTGGACCCTTATCCTCGCCTTGCCCTTCGGCACGACGGGGTAGAAGAACCCGATGACATATATCCCTTCTTCAAGGAGCATATTCGCCATATTCTGCGAGAGTTTCGCGTCGCCGAGCATGACCGGAACGATCGGATGGCTTCCCGGAACTATATCGAATCCCGCCTCCGTTATTTTCTCCCTGAAATATTTCGTGTTCTCAACGAGTGTCTCGAGCATCGGGCTTGGTTTCGACAGCATCTCGAATGTCTTGATGGCAGCCGCGACGAGGGCCGGAGCAAGCGTGTTCGAGAAGAGATACGGGCGCGAGCGCTGGCGCAGCAGGTCGATTATCTCCTGCCGCCCTGTCGTGAATCCCCCCGAAGCGCCGCCCATCGCCTTGCCGAGCGTCGAAGTGATAACATCGACCCTTCCAAGCGCGCCGCAGTATTCGATGCTGCCCCTGCCCGTGGGCCCGAAGAAGCCGGTGGCATGCGAGTCATCGACCATTACCAGGGCGCCGAACTCGTCCGCCACATCGCATATCTTGTCTATCTGGGCGATTATCCCGTCCATTGAGAATACGCCGTCGGTCGCCACCATTATCCTGCCCGCGCCGTCGGCCCTGGCAGCCTCGAGCTGCGCCCGAAGGTCCTCCATGTCGTTGTTTCTGTAACGGTACCTCTTCGCCTTGCATAGCCGCACACCGTCGATTATCGACGCGTGGTTCAACTCGTCGCTGACGATCGCATCGTCTGCAGACAGAAGGACCTCGAAGAGCCCGCCGTTCGCGTCGAAGCAGGAGGTGTAAAGTATCGCGTCGTCGGCCTGAAAGAATTCTGCGATCCCGGCTTCAAGCGTCTTGTGAATGTCCTGCGTCCCGCAGATGAAACGCACCGAGGACATCCCGAACCCGTGGGAATCCATCGAGGATTTGGCGGCGGCGATCAGGTCGGGATTGTTGGCGAGTCCGAGGTAGTTGTTCGCGCAGAAGTTGAGGACTTCCTCGCCCGTGCTGACCTTTATGTCGGCCCTCTGCTCGGTTACGATGATCCGCTCTTCCTTGTAAAGCCCCGCCTCCCTGATCTCATCGAGGGTCGCCCGGAGTTCCTTTTTAATGGTGTACATCTTCCTCTCCTCGCGTTTCCTTATCAGCCTTCTATCTCGAGCTCTCCCCTGCCGTACCTCTCTCCCAGTTCCCCGAGCATCTCCCCGGTCATCCTGGCCAGGTCGTATTCCGGCAGCCAGCCCCATTCCTCCCTCGCGGCAGAATCGTCCATGTAGTTCGGCCACGACTCGGCGATCGCCTGCCGCAGGGGGTCTATCTCGTAATCGATATTGAATTCGGGGATGTGCTTTTTTATCTCGGCGGCTATCTCCTCGGGATCGAAGTGCATCGCCGTCACGTTGAAGGCGTTCCGATGCTTCAGGTTGGCGGGATCCGCTTCCATCACGTCGATCGCCGCCTTGATAGCATCGGGCATGTACATCATGTCGAGGGATGTGCCTGCCTTCAGGCAGCATGTATAGCTGCCGTACAGGATGGCGTGGTAGTAGATCTCCACCGCATAGTCGGTGGTACCCCCTCCGGGAAGTGTCTTGTTCGATATGATGCCCGGGAACCTCACCCCGCGAGTGTCTACCCCGAACCGCATCTGGTAGTAGTCGCAGAGGAGCTCTCCCGAGACCTTCGTCACCCCGTACATCGAATGGGGCCGCATGATAGTATCCTGCGGGGTGTTGTCGAGCGGAGTATCGGGTCCGAATGCGCCGATAGAGCTCGGAACGAAGAGACTGCAGCCGTTCTCCTTGGCCACTTCAAGGGCGTTGACGAGCCCCTTCATGTTTATCTCCCATGCCATCTGTGGCTTCTCTTCGGCAACCGCCGAGAGAAGAGCCGCCAGGTGGTATATCGTGTTGATCCGGTAGTCCCTTACGATCGAGTCGAAATCACCCGCCGAGAGCACATCGAGCTCCACGAACATCCCGGCGCCATCGAGTATCCCGTGGCTATCCTCACGGACATCGCTCGTAATAACGTTATCCGCACCATATCTCTCCGCCAGTGCGAATGCCAGCTCTGAGCCTATCTGCCCGAGAGAGCCGGTAAGCAGCACTCTTTTCCCTTTTTCCTTGCCCATCGCACTCCGCTTCTCAAACGCTCATCAAGTTATGAAACGAATGATAAAGTATCACATGGCTTCGATCTAATCAAGTTCCTTGAGCGCTCTCTCTGTCGCCTCTATAAGGGCGTCGGCGCTTACCGGCTTACCCGTCGCGTTCTTCATCCACAGGTCGGGCGCGATCCTTCCGGCGACGGCCATCCTCTCGAACTCGACGCCGATGTTTCCCGCCTCGCTCATCTGCTCCTTGACCTGGAAGGCGATCATATGTCCGATCGCGTAGTCCGGCACGTAGAGAAACGAATGGACCAGGTGCGAATAGACGGCGAGGATAGTCACGTCCTTCTTCCCGAATATATCGGCGAAGTAAGTGTTCCAGACATCCTTCGAGATCTCGATCACGGCCTTCCTGAACTCCTCAGGCGTCGCGTCGGGATTCTCGTACAGCCAGCGCCAGGCCTTCATGTCGATCAGAGACACCGCGCCGATCTCGGCGGTCATCCAGAACTCGTTAACAATCGACATCGCCGCGGCCCTGCCGCCGCTATCCTGCTCGAGGCCGAGCAGCATGAGGTCGTTGCCCTGGAAAACGAATGCAAACGCCTCTGTGAACGCCGTGTTCGGCACTCCCTGCAAAGTGTAATAGTCGACATCGCAGAGTGAGAGCACCTGCTCGACGTTATGGCCGAGCTCGTGGACGGCGATGTTGAATCCCTTGTAGTCCATCCCCTCTGCGCCGACCCTCGTGCGCAGACGGGCCGGAGCCGAGCACATGCCGGCGCCGGCAGCGTGGCCCGAGCCCCGTGCCGGTTCGACATCGATCTTGCCGGAAAGATACTTCGCCCTGTCTTCGGGGAAATCGAGCGCAACGAGCATCCTCTCGATGTCTTTTTCGAAATCCCCGGCTGTGGCATATCTCTCCCTCGTAATCCTGTCGAGTTCAGGCTCGGTATATTTCCCGGTAGACCTGAATCCCGTGTACCAGATGTCGAACGGCTCGAGGTCTCGGCCGAGATTCTTCTTCGCCATCGCGGCGATCTTTTTAACGAGGGGAGACGAGCATACCTGTACGAGCATCGCCTCGACCTGTTCCTCGGGGATCTCCCTTCCCTCGTTGAACCTTCGCGCTATCAGTGTCGGTGCGTTGGGCGAGTACTCGTCGACGAGCGTCGAGGCCTTGTAGGTGTCGAACCAGATCCGATAGCGCGTATCCGGCTCCCGGGCAGCAGTGATCTGTATATCGGTCGGCGGTTCGGTATCCGAATCATTTATCTTCGCCGGCCACACCTCGTTGGTGTATGGATTCCAGTCGACGTGCGGATTGTTCACGACGATCTCGGGGATCGTCTGGTCGACTATCCGCTCCATCACCTTCTGGATCATCCTCTGCCTCTCGAGCCCTCCCTCGCTGTTGCCGTAATCGGCCGTGATCTGGTCCCTGAGGTTCCAGTGGGAGAGAAGCCTCATCTTCGGCGGAAAGAGACGGGTTCCGTCATCGTCCACGAGGTGATGCATCCATATGTTGTAATCGGCGATATACTGGTCTGAGGCGGCAGATGCCCTGGCCAGCTCGAGATTCACGTCGGACGGGACCCTTTTTGAGAACCACTGGGCAAGCCTCACTTCGGCCCATTGCCGCCTCGTCCAGTTCTGCCCCTCGTTCAGCCTCTCCTCGAGTTTCGTGAGCGGAAAATTTAGAAGCACGGTAAAAGCGAGCTTGTTTTTGAAGAAATCGTCGGCTATGTGCGCCGACGGGGAGTATGAAGCGAACACCCTGTCGAATTGGTAGAGCGGGCCGATGTCGAGATCTGCCTGTCTGCCCATCGCCATCCTTATCTCTCCCATGTGACCGTATATGCTCTCGAGCAGGGATTCCCAGCGTATGAACAGGTCGTCTAGGGTCTTCTCGTCGCCGGCGAAATTGTTTCTGACGAACGCCTCGAAGGTCTCCGCCACTCCGTCCTCTTCGCGCCAGAAACGTGCGACCTGGTCCATTCCCTTGACCAGCCTCGCGCTCTGCTCCGTTCCGTATTTCTCCGTCAGTTCCTTCTCGAGTTTCGACATCGAATCCTTCATCCAGCCAGGCTTCGAAAGTGCGGAACCGGATATCATCACTGCCGTCAGTATCACGAACGAGATACCGAGCAGTCCGCCGATCGATGCTAGTCCCTTCATGTTTTCTCCCTTCCTTTCCGTGACTACCTTGCAAACCGTGGAGGGTGCTTCCTGTGAAAACCAGTCTCTTCCTGGTACGCCCTGGCGAACGCGAGCAGCTTTCCCTCCTCGAACGGCTGCCCGATAAATGTGATGCTAACCGGTCCGCCCTCAGCATCGAAGCCGTTCGGCAGCACGACGCAGGGATGCCCGGTCAGGTTCGTCAGAAGCAGGTTCTCTCCGAAAGAAGGCGCTATGTATATGTCGACATTGAGATCTTCCATTTCTCTCATGATCATCGCTCTGATCCTGTTGGCCTGTATGTATTCCACCGCCGGGATGAAACGTGCCGTCCTGAAGGCGTTGGGCCAGGCGTTCCTGATCTGCCTGACGAGAAGATCGTCCCTCCCCGATCTGGTCAGTTCGTCGAAGGCCGCGGCGGCCTCGGCGCTGAGTATCATACCGAGCGTATAGACGGGATAGTCGGGAAGCTCGACCGGGATCAGGTCGATCCCCATACCTCGCAGTACATCGAGCGCTATCGAATCAGATTGATGAAAGGAGTCGTCCCTTTCGAAATCTTCCGGCAGGAATCCTATCCGCAGAAGATCTATGTCCTCATCATACTCGTACCTGAAAGGTGCATCGACAACCGTCGGATCCTTACCGTCGGGGCCGCGGATCACGTCGAATACGATGGCACAGTCCTCGACGCTCCTGCAGATCGGGCCGATCTTGTCCATCGCCCAGCTCAGCGCCATCGCGCCCGTCCTGCTCACCATGCCGAATGTCGGCCTCAGCCCGGTCACTCCGCACCTCGTGCACGGGGATACGATCGATCCCCACGTCTCCGTACCGATCGAGAAGGCGACCAGCCCGGCAGATGCAGCCGAAGCGGAACCCGCGGAGGAACCACTCGAGCCCTGCTCGATGTTCCAGGGATTCTTAGTCACTCCCCCGTACCAGACGTCCCCCCACGCCAGCGCTCCGAGCGAGAGCTTTGCGACGAGCACTGCGCCCGCTTCTTCGAGTTTCTTTATGACCGTGGCGGTCTCGTCGATCGTCTGTTCCCTGTACGGCTCGGCGCCCCACGTAGTCCTGTATCCCTTTACGGCGAGCAGGTCCTTGGCTCCGTACGGTATCCCGTGCAGGAGCCCCCTGTATCTTCCCGATGCGAGCTCCTCGTCGGCTTGCGCGGCCTGCTCGAGGGCGAGTTCCTCCGTCAGGGTGATGATGCACTGGAGTGTCGGGCCGTGCATCTTCAACCGGTCGAGATACATCTTCGTAAGCTGCGTCGATGTTATCTGCCTGGTCCTGATCAGTTCCGCGAGGTCCCTGACCGTCCAGAAGGCGAGATCCTCCATTTCATCGGGCAGCTCTCTGCGATCAGTCGGAGAGACCTTCAGGAAGTCTCCGCCACCGGAATCTCCGCGTCCTCTAGGAACGGGATTAAAAACAAGAGCTGGGCGCACCTCGTTCTCGACCGGCACCTCTCTCATCGATTGATATGACCTGAGTTGATCGGTGAGATCAGGGAGCATCGAGTCGATCTCCGCCTTTGTGAGCTGGAGATCGATCAGGCCCGCCGCGGATTCGACCTCTCGACTCTCTATCGCTGTTTCATCCACAGAAGTACACTGCGCCGCGAGCGCGGCCGTGATGATAATAATGATCGTACGGAACAGCGGGCTTTTTGGCATCTGTCAGCGATATCAGCGTTCTCCGCCGATGGGAACGCTTACTCCGAACATGAGACTTACGTTGCTCGTATAGATATCACGGTATAATGTCGTATTGTCCAGGGAGGTGAGTCCTCTCTCCCACCTCGACTCGATGAGCAGGTCGACCTTCCCGATATCCCAGTAGACCGCCCCACCGAATATGACGCCGAATTCGAAGCTCTTAACCCGCTCCCCGATATCCTCGCTCTCGTCCACATCGTAATATCGTTTGTTTGTATCCTGCATCTCGACCTCGGCTCGTCCCTTGAGTCTAGCCTGAGCGTGGACATTGAACGCGAATGTCGGCCCGGCCATACCGCGGAGACGCACCTTGCCTCCTTCGGTAGCTTCGAACTCGAATACCGCCATAACGGGGAACTCTACATAGTCGAGATTGGCATAGACCGTGCCGTTGAAGAAACCGGGACGCGGGTTGTCGTATTCAGGATAGAAGATGATGGTTCCGGAGGCCATTCCCTCTCCGCCCTTCTGTACGTACATCGCCTCGCCCTGTATTCCTATGAAATCGTTGAAGAAGACAGTCAGGAAAGCGCCGCCGGTGAAACCGAGCTTGAAGTCCCCGACGGTACCGGCCAGCTGGGAATCATCTCCACCCAGCCACAGGCTGACCGGATCGCCTTTCAGCTTGCCCCAGTTCGCTCCGCCCTTGAGGCCTGCCTGCCACCGGAGCTCGGCAGAAACCGAGCCTGAGGATATGATTGAAACGAGTAACGCAATTAATACTACCAAGTTGCCCATGCGCATGATCCAAATCTCCTTTTAACCGGAATGTTATCGACCTTTAGGGGGGAGAATAGTCATATATGGCTGTGATGTAAAGCGATAATTAAAAGCCGTTCAGTCTTCGAACAGCATAATTTCATCACGAGGATTCAGTGACGGCCGCAAGATCCGCAATGGAGAGTATTCCCGTCACCTAGAACGACTTCTCGACGAGACCATTGCCGCCGAGCACCCAGATCCTGCTGGCCTTCTGCGTAGGACAGCACGCGGCGTCTTCCGGCCCCTGTTGTATGACTTCAAGCCTTATCTCTCCACCGTCGATCACTATAGACCGAATCTGTACACGGTCGCCGACAAGGTTCGTGCCTGTGTTTTCGACCACTCCCCCTCTTCGGGCGAGAGCAGCTATGTAGATGAACGATCCCGATCCTCCCGAACTCTCAACGAGAAGGACAACTGCTTCTTCGGAATTGTCACCGTTGAGATCTCCCGTCTCGAACAGATCCGGAACGAGCTCTACCGAAGGCCTGGATATCCCTCCCTCAACGAAAGGCTTTCCTTCATATTGTCCGTTCGCAAGCTGGACCGCATAATCGTATATTCCGGAGTACTCGGCGTTTCCGGCCTCCGTCAGAGTCGGTGCATGCGGGACGCGGGGCCGCGCCCGCTCAGACGTACATGATGCGCAGACCGAAAACGTTGCGGCTAAAACACCTGCCAGAACAGCTCTTGCCATATATGTGCCCTTCATTTCCATTCCCCCTCGACAGTTCCTGCTCCAGTCGTCAGACGTCTTTGAACTGTAATCATATCTCCGTTCGGCTTGTCCATATTATTCGCCGGATTCAGGCGAGCTGTCGTATATTCTGCTTCACTTTCGGGATCGCTTTGATTATGGTATCCACCATAAATATTAAAAAGCTCCCCTGATCCCGAAACGAAGGAGAGTACCGATGAAAAGCACGAGGATCTTCACCTGTTTCGCGCTTATCATGATACTGACTGCATTCTGTGTTTTACCCGCGCATGCGATAGGTATCTTTGCCCAGTGGCAGGATTCCAAAGACGCTGACTCGGGATACGGCCTAGGTCTCAAGCACGAGTTCAGTATCATCCCGATCATCTCAGTGGAAGCGCGCGCATCGTGGCTCAGGTACAGCGGCGATGACGAAGCAGGAAACCTGGACATGTTTCCGCTCGAGGCATTCGGCCGCGCGAAACTCGGAATGTTCTACGGCGGCGTGGGTCTCGGTTATTACATCTTCTCCGGTGACTATTCGCCGAAGAACTCGCTCGGCGGATTCGCTGCCGCTGGTATCGAGATCACGCTCCTGGGACTCGGTGCTTTCGGAGAGCTCCGCTACCTCTATCTCGAGCCTGATCTTGATAGCGATATCGGTGGAACTGTTGATATGAGCGGAGTCGGCGCCAATATCGGAGTCACATTACCGTTCTGACCGATTCCGGCCTGAACAGCAGCATCAGGATGACTACCGTCATGCGTATGCAGAATGGCGGCTCTAAGGAACCTTTGTGACAATTCTCG
>JAUWMD010000281.1 GCA_030613345.1 Candidatus Krumholzibacteriota bacterium | reverse complement strand
ATCGTAGTGGCAGATCCAGCCTTCCTTGTCCTCTTCATAATCGACAGATCCGCATTTCGGGCATCTCGGTTTCGCGTCCATGCGGAAATGGCCGCCGCATTCGCATTCACCAGCGACACTGTCGATGACCTTATGGTAATCCTCTTCGGAAAAAGGATCGCCGGGATAGTTTTCCCTGACGAACCTGTCATGCTCGCTGGTCGCCACACAGTATGGGCCCTTGAGTCCCTTCAGGTACCTCAGATGAACATCACCAAGCTCCTCGAACGAGATCGACCTGTCCTTTCCGCAGGTATCGCAGTGAAGAAGATGAAATACGAAGCCTCCGCCGAACCTCGCTGAATATCCATGACCGCATTTCGTACACTTTACTGATAATTCGGTACCCATGATCCTCTCCCTCGTCTAATATGGCGCGGCGTGTAACAGGCTTGATCGCGCCTAGAAAGTCCCCTCCCTGACCTGGGTGCGCGCCAGGCCCTTCCTGTACCTGATCACCCTCTTCGGACGGGCCGATTCGTTCTCGGGCAGGGGAAACTCCCCCTTCTCGTAACCCATCTGGATGACGCTCTTCAAATCGTCGAGGATCTCCGAGCCCTCGAGAGAAACGGCGTCGGCGTCGTAGTAGTCGTCCCAGGGCAGCCCTGCCGAGGTGTACTGCCTCGCCGTCGGGGGAACAGTCGGCGGCGCCTCGCCGGTTATGGCCCGCCACATCAGTGAATTGGCGAGATGAATGAAGCAGCGGCTCGATGTCCTCCTGTCCCAGTCGGTAAAATCATATGGATCCTCGCAGATCTCCTGCTTCATCCTGCCGCCGGGGGCGAGGCCCATGTCGTGCTTGGCCATAAACTTGATCGGCATCGACTTGCTGTCCGAGACCATGTGTTCCATCCGATCCATCCTCCGTTCGACCTTCGGGAACCTGCGCTCGAAGGCCTCTCGCTTCATCGGATAGACGATGATCTGCAGGCCGCCGTGTTCGGCCTTCCCCGATATCTGCTCCTCGGCGGTGTAGCCCTCGCCGAGTGGCATCGCCACGAACTGCCTGATGATCCCCTTCTCGACGCAGAATCCGTCGAGCCAGGGTTGCCCTGGAACGACCATAAAGTCCTGCGGGAGGCCGTGAAGGCCGTTCGTCCAGTTCTCGCCTGTGACGGCGTCGATCTTGCCGGCGGCGATCTTCACGGCGAACGGATACGAGGTCTCGTGCTCGGGGATATAGTCGGAGTCGAAGTTGATCCACATCGCCTCGGCCTGGTGCATCGGGAGCATCACGCCTCCGTGCTCGAGCCAGCCGTGCGGCACCCTGCCGGCAAAATCGTCGACGTGCCGTACGGGAAAGCGGCCCAGTCCCGGCGGCAGGAAGTAGTCCTTCCCATCGTCGGGGATGCGGAGCGTCCGCTGAAAACCGATTTTTAGGCGCGCCCGCGGGTGCACCTCGGGAAAAGAGAAAACGAGACCGTCATTTCTAAGTTCTATCATGACTCCCCTCCATTCTTACCAGTTGCCGTCCCTGACCTCGCGGACTATTCGAAGCACCGCGTGGTCGGGCATGTCCTTGAGCTGGCGTATGAGCTGCGCGAAAAGCTTCGGGCGGCGCACGATGACCTCGCGCAGATCGCTCGACACCTTTCCCGCCAGGGCGAGGAGGACGTCGGGGTCCTCGCCGAGTATCCCCGCGAGCGCCGTTATCTTCGCCTCGGTCGGAGGCGCCTGCTCTCCGCGCTCGACCTTGCTCAGATACGACGGCTGGACGCCGAGCCTCGCCGCCACCTTGCGGACGGAGAACTCGCTGTCTCGCTCCCTCAGCTCTTCGCGTCTGCTTCTTATGTACTTTCCGAATACCTTCATCATGTGTATACTATATACTAAACAGTATACACTGTCAAGGAGGAAATGGAAGATTTCTATAAGCTGGTGGTATGCAAGCGTTTGTGCATGATGCGGACCGTGAATACCCTACGGGATTATGTCCGGTTGTGTTGCGCCGGGAGCCGGATCGGGGATATACTGGTGTCGACATCTCCGGCACTGGCGAAACCGTCCGCCGTTCTATATATTCATGGCGCCCCTGTGAAAGCGAGTGACCATGTCCGTGAGGATGGCCAGGCACATTCTTGCCGCCCTTGTGCTTCTCGTATCCGCGGGGTGCTGGAGGGACGATACCGGCCCGACCGGCCCGGGTGATCCAGACTCGGTCATAACGCCATCGCTCATCATAACCATGCCGCCCTATGTGGGCGGCAACCCCGGATATCTCGAGGTGACGCGATTCTCCTGGACGGCGACCGGCGAGAAGCCGTCCGTCGACGTCCGGTATTTCGCGACGATGCTCGTCGACACTAACGGGAACTACGATTCCTCCTTCGACATGGTCGGGGACATCAACGAAAATCCCGCCAGGTACGACTCCCTCTGGTCGGACTGGATCTCGTACAACGCCCCGGACGATTCGGGGAGAACGACGATAATCGGCGACGACGAGCTCCTCACCCACGGACACAGACATTACTTCTTCGTCCAGGGCCGCGACGATGACGGCAATGTCACAGAACTCTTCGAACGGGAGACGAACGCCCGCCTCTTCTACATCGCATACAGCAGCGGTCCGGTACTCATTATCAACGAGCTCGTCCTCGGGAAATTCATGTTCATCGGCTCCTCGTTCGCGCCCGAGGAGAGGAAACTGCCTCCGGGGATCAACCTCTCTTTCCACTGGGAAGGCAACGCCGGACAGTACAGCAACGAGATTGTGGGGTACCGTTACGGCTGGGACATAACATCCCTGGAGAGCTGGGACGCCCCGTTTGTGCCGGGAACAACGAAGAACTCGCCTATCGCGTTCTTTTCTGGCGTTCATACTCTGACGATCGAGGCCAAAGACCTCGCGGGGAACATCACGCGCGGGCGGATCACGATCGAGATCATCCCCTGGGATATGAACAGGGACCTCCTCTTGGTCGACGACTACTACGCACCCTCCTATTCCGTGCCCGACCTCACCTATCCTACCGAGAGCGAGCACGACGCATTCTGGACCTCGATCTGCTCGAAGGCGGCCGGATTTGACGAG
>JAUWMD010000298.1 GCA_030613345.1 Candidatus Krumholzibacteriota bacterium | reverse complement strand
ATCGCCGGAGCGGTTCGTACTGCTATAGGAAGATTTCAGGGAGGCCTGTCCTCCTTCAAGGCCCAGGAGCTTGGAGCCATGGCAGTGGCCGAAGCAGTAAAGAAAGCCGGGGTCGATCCATCGGTCGTCACCGAGGTCATCATGGGCAACGTGATCGGTGCAGGGCTAGGCCAGAATCCCGCCCGGCAGGCGGCTCTCGGCGCCAAGCTGGATTTTGCCGTTTCGGCCATGACCGTCAACAAGGTCTGTGGATCGGGACTCAAGGCGGTCGTGCTCGGCACACAGGCGCTCAAACTCGGTGACGAGGAGATCGTCGTCGCCGGAGGCATGGAGAGCATGAGCAACGCGCCATATATCCTCAGGAAAGCACGGACGGGATACAGGCTGGGAGACGGCAAGATCATCGACACGATGATCTACGACGGTCTGTGGGATGCTTACAACGATTTTCACATGGGCAACACGGGGGAGATCACTTCGGAGAGGTACGACGTCCCCAGAGAAGAAATGGACGAGTACGCGTACAACAGCCACCGCAAGGCGGCCGAGGCCGCGGCGAAAGGCCTGTTCAAGGAAGAGATAATGCCTGTCGAGGTTCCCCAGCGAAAGGGCGATCCGCTTCTCCTCGATACAGACGAGGGAGTTAGGGCAGACGCGAGCCCCGAATCGATGGCAAAGCTCAGGCCGGTGTTCAAGAAGGACGGAGTCATCACTGCAGGCAACGCGTCGCAGCTCAGCGACGCCGCCGCGGCGATGGTCCTTATGACAGATGCAAAGGCCGCCGAGCTCGGAGTCGAGCCGATGGCGAAGGTGACCGGCTACGCCACCGGCGGACTTGAGCCGGAACTCGTCATGATGGCCCCGACGGTGGCCGTGCCGAAGCTGCTCGCGAAGACGGGCATGAAGCTCGAGGACTTCGATCTTATCGAGCTCAACGAGGCGTTTGCGGTTCAGCCCTGCGCTGTTATGAAGGATCTCGGCATGGATCCGTCGAAGGTCAATATCCACGGCGGCGCCGTCGCGCTCGGACATCCGATCGGATGCTCGGGAGCGAGGATCCTCGTGACCCTGCTCTACGCCCTCAAGCAGACGGGTGGGAAGAGGGGGCTGGCGACGCTCTGTCTCGGCGGAGGAAACGCCGTGGCTCTTGCTGTCGAGATGCTGTAAGCGTGCATGAATATTACTGGCGGCACCGCCGCCGGGAAGGGAGATAGACTGATGGCAATCGAGAAGGTCGCCGTGATCGGCGCCGGAACGATGGGGAACGGGATAGCGCAGGTATTCGCGCAAAACGGTATCTCCGTGTCGATGATCGACATCAAGGAGGAGTTTGTACAGAAGGGCGTGGCCGCCATAGACAAGAGTCTCTCGCGGCTCGTCAAGAAGGAGAAGATCACGGAGGATGGGAAGTCCGAGATACTCGGACGTATTTCAACTTCGGTGGAGCTGTCCGCCGCCGCTGATGTCGGTCTCGTGGTCGAGGCTGTCTTCGAGGATTTCGGAGTCAAGACGAAGATCTTCGGTGAGCTCGACGGTATCTGCGGAGCGGATACGATCTTTGCGAGCAATACCTCGTCGATCTCGATCACGGCGATAGGCGCGGCGACGTCGCGGCCGGAGAAATTCATAGGGATGCACTTTATGAATCCCGTCCCGATGATGAAGCTCGTCGAGATCATCAGGAGTCTGGCAACCGACGACGCCACGACGAAGATCGTCACCGAGCTGAGCGAGAAGCTCGGAAAGACGCCGATCGAAGTCAATGACTATCCCGGCTTCGTCGCAAACCGGATTCTCATGCCGATGATCAACGAGGCGTGCTTCTGCCTGATGGAGGGCGTGGCGAGGGAAGAGGCCATCGACAGCGTGATGAAGCTCGGAATGGCCCACCCGATGGGGCCGCTGCAGCTTGCCGACCTGATCGGCCTGGACATATGTCTCAATATCCTGAGGGTCCTGCACGACGGGCTCGGGGACCCGAAGTACAGACCGTGCCCTCTACTCGTGAAGAAGGTAGAGGCGGGGTACCTCGGACGAAAGACGGGGAAGGGATTCTACGACTACGGATAAAGCCCGTCCTGCAGCTCGATATGAAAAGGGCGCTTCAGTATGGAAGCGACCTTTTCGATATAATATGGGTGCAGGGACTATTCCTCTTCGATCTCGAGCAATACTCCCATCGCAGATTTCGGGTGGAGGAAGGCGGTGAGGTGTCCCTCGGCGCCGGTCCTCGGTTCCTGGTCGATAAGACGAACGCCCTCATCGGCAAGCTCTTTCATGACCATCCTGATATCGGAGACCTCGAAGCTGAGGTGGTGGATCCCCGTGCCGCGCTTTTCGATGAACTTCGTTATCGCGCTCTCAGGTGTCGTTCCTTCGAGGAGCTCTATCTTCGTGTTTCCTGTCTCGAGAAAGGCGACCTTCAGCCCGCGCTCGGGCATCTCCTTTTCCGCCGTGAGAGTGAAGCCGAGTACTTCGCCATACAGTCTCTTGGCCTCCTCGATGTCGGTTACCGCGATGCCGATATGTCCGAGTTTTCCGAGTCTTTCGGGCATCATGTCCTCCGTTTGATTATTATCCTGATATCAGGACGAAGCGGGCGAGTAACGTCCGAATACCTTCTCCATAGCCGCCGATATCTCACCAAGCGTGCAGCCGCCCTTTACAGCCTCGATTATCGGCGGCATGAGATTGTTCGTTCCGCGTGCTGTTTCCACGACATCGTTGAGAAGGCGCGCCGCCTCTGCCGCGTCGGGTTCCTTCCTCCGGCGGGCGCGGTTATCGTCGTAGCTCTTCTCGATATACGGGTCGTCCCTCCACTCGTTCTTGACCGT
>JAUWMD010000205.1 GCA_030613345.1 Candidatus Krumholzibacteriota bacterium | reverse complement strand
CAGGCCGGAGAAGGAGAAATCGCATTCGCCCGAGTTCCTCGTCGCGCGGGGAAACTCGAACGCCTCCGCGTCACCGCCGCGCGCCGCCTTCTCGATCGACGGGCCCCCGGGGTACGGAAGCCCCAGTATCTTTCCGATCTTGTCAAACGCCTCGCCGGCCGCGTCGTCCCTCGTCCCGCCGAGAAAGACGTACCGGCCCGGCTTTTCGATGCTGAAGAGCTGCGTGTGCCCCCCCGAGACGACGAGCGCCACGGCCGGGGTCTCCATCGGCCCGTCTATCGCGTTGGCAAGTATATGCCCCTCGATGTGGTGGATCCCGGTGAGCGGGATCCCGGTCCCGTAGGCGAGCGCCTTGGCGAACGAGAGGCCGACGAGAAGGGAACCGGTCAGCCCCGGGCCGTTCGTCACGCCGATGCCGGCCAGGTCTCCTAGGCCGACCGAGGCCTCCTCCATTACCGTCTCGTATACGGGGAGCAGCGTCTTCATGTGCGTGCGCGAGGCGATCTCGGGAACGACGCCGCCGTACTTCGCGTGATCGAGCTGGGCGGCGGTCCTGTAGGCGACAACGCCCCCTTCGGGCGAATAGATCGCACACGACGTGTCGTCGCACGAGGTCTCTATGCCGAGATAAAGCTGCATCGTATCAATCTACCTTTGCGGGAGGACCGGCGCAACCTGTGCCCGCACCAGTGCTCGGCGCGTCGGGCAGGCCCGCATTCCATTTCCACGGCATGAGGTTGAGGTACCTGATCCTCGGCGCGTCGGGATATGCGAGGTCGAGCAGGGTGACCGAAGCGTTCGCCACTGCGAGCCGGTGCATTGCATCGAGGTCCATGCCGAGGTAATGGGTGATCACCGGCTTGATCACGTCGGCGTGAGAGACGAGCGCCGTCTTTCCGCCCCGCGCTTCCTCGGCGATCCTCGCTACGGCCGCCAGCGCGCGTTCCTGGATCCCCGACATACCCTCGCCGGAGGAAAAGTTCGATTCAGTCGGGCGTGTCCCGTACAGGTCGAAGTCGGGATCGCCCCTGAGTTCGGAGTACGATCTGCCTACCCACTTCTCGTATGCCGACTCGTCGAGGCGGGGCTCTTTTATCAATATTGCCCCCCAGGCCGACGCGAGTATGGCGGCCGTCTCCTTCGCCCTTGCGAGGGTGCCGGTGTATACCGCCGAGATGCCCTCTCCGGCGAGCTGTCCGGCGCCCGCCTCGCCCATCTCCCGTCCCGCATCGTTGAGAGGCACCTGCTCGCGCCCCATTATCCTGCGATCATCGTTCCAGTCCGTTCTTCCGTGCCTGATCATGTATATGAGCATCTGCCGTCTTCCACTCCAATCTCATTCCGATCGAAATTCGTGCTCGTACCCCATCGGGGGAAGCGGCCTTGTCATACCGCCGGCACCCTCGATCAGCAGCCCGTCTTCCTCGCCGGTCACCATGCCGATCACGACGGCGCCGGGCGGAACGGGTCCTGGATCTACCGCCGCCAGGGCGATATATTCCTCGCCGCTCGAAAGGGCGAATCTCGTCAGCTTCTCCCGCTCGCCCCGCATCGCTCCGGCAACTGCCGCGGGGACGGGAATCGCATCCTCCGTGATCACGGCCCCCACACCACTCTCCGCACAGAGCGATCCGAGGTCCTTTCCCAGTCCGTCGCTGATGTCGATCATCGCCGTCACCGCGGCCGCCCACTCTGGCGAGCAGTTCACGGGCGGCTTGAGCGTCAGAGGCGCGATGTGCCTGCCGATCAGCGTCAGTACGTCAGCTGCGCCTTCGGGCAGCTTTCTCGCGGCACACTCCGCCTCGATGTCGGCCCTCGTAGTGTCGACCGACAGCGCCCTCGTAGCCTCGCGGAGGGTCATCCAATCATCCGGCGGCGGAAGGAGGGATTCGAGTGGTCCCGCCGAGCCGTCGCCCGACAGTCCCTCGAGCAGCCGCAGCCCGGCAAGCGAGCCGCCGACCTCTCCGATGAGGACGAGCAGGTCGCCCGGCCGCGCGCCGGACCGCCTGAAGGGATCGAACCCTTCCGGCACCGAGCCTATTATCGCCACGTCGAAGAAATACCCCGAGGGAGAGAGGACCGTGTCGCCGCCGAAGAGCTTGATGCCATAAGCCTCGGACGTCTTCTCGAGCCCGTCGATGATCGAGACGAGGTCTTCCTCTGTGCATCTCCCGGGAAGGCCTGCGGTGAATACTATTCCGGCGGGCTCGCCCCCCATCGCGAATACATCGGATACGTTCGAAGTGACTACCTTCTGAACCGCCTGGCCAACAGTCGAGAAATCGAGCCTGAAGTGAACGTTCTCTACGGCCGCATCGGAGGCGAAGAGCAGCCTGCCACGGGGCGGATCGATGACGGCTGTATCGTCGCCCAGCCCCGCGTCGGGGAAGGAATCCCTCAGAAAGCCTATGACGTCGCGTTCCCTGATGGCCCGTCCTTTCCGCCTGTAACTACAAATCCTCTGCTTTTTGCGCGCCGCGTCATACCGCTATGATCCATACCGTCTTCTTTTCGATCCGGTAAAAGAATCGATTATGGACTTATGATCACCTCACGATGAGGCAGATCGGGAAATTCCGGGATCAGCCGGCCGGACTCCGGGTAACTCTCGAGCCGTCGAAGGACCCTCTCGACCCGCTCCCTGAATCTCGCTGCAGCTGTATGGGAAACCTTGTTCATATAACACCTCCAATGCTACCGTTAATGGTACGTCTAGCGGCATCATAATGCGAGGTTGTTTTCTGAACCACCAACTCGAAACCAGGGATCAAGTGAGGCGCGCAGATCCTGATGCGGATTTCGTTTCTCGAGAGGGTAAGCGCCTTACTTGCCCATCTGACCGGGGTTGGGTGTCTTGATAATCACGAATGTCGCGTTCGTCTCTGACTTGTTTTTAATATTCATCGGCGTCTTGAAGGCAACAGGTACAAGATCACCTTTCTTTACGGTGATGTCTTTTCCGGACAGATTAATAACGACTTCCCCGTCCAGGATAATAATATGTACGTTTGAGTTCGCATTGTGCTGGGGCACTGCCTGCCCTGGTTTCAACGCGGCCTGCATCATCCAGAGGTAATCCTCGTCTACAAGCTTCTTTTTACCCATCCCGCTGTCACTGTAAGGTGCCCCTTCTAAAAGGTTCTCGATATTTTCTCCTCCTTCTGACTGGATCGGAATACACATGCACATTATCAGAAACGCCGCGACAAATAGCTTCTTCACCGTGTCCTCCTTCATTTTGACCAAGTCAATCATCTTGACCACCGCCGGTACCATAAAGCAGCCTGACGCTCGAGTTCATTGGATCCTATTCCGGGCATGATTCATCATTGCCCTCTTCCTCTGACAAGATGTTTTTATCAAGTAATATTGAATTGTCATATAATACTTTTTCCAGATCATCTAAAGACCAGTTGCCTTCATGCCTTCCTATTCCGCGCATAAATAGCGGAAAATGAACAAAGTCGATTTTTTTGTTGTTAATATTAGCCGAGAATCTGCCGTTAATAACGATTGCGAACGGGAAATGCGTGTCTGGTAAATTATATTTCCTGATTAGATCCACATTTATTGAATCTGTAATAACATAATAAAATATTTCATATTTATCCTTGTATTTATCCAGAACGACATTTGCCTTTTCCAATGTCTGCAAGGACGGTTCTCTGTTTTTATGAAATACTTCAATGGTATCAATCGATTTCGCCTTGCATGGAATTAACAGTAAAACAAGCGATAATAGTAAAAATGATACAAGATTATTCATTACTCTTTTCTGCATATCATCCTCCTGGGTAATGTGCGATTACTTCGCAGCATGTCGTCTCACCCGGGGTAACAAGCGTCCAGTACGTCTCATGTATACCCGGTACTCATCCCCGAACCGCTCTAACATCAAAGCCTCTTCTTTGCCAATACGCGCGTAAAGCAGGAGAATGGTTGCAACCCCCAGTAAAATGATCGGCCAGCTGGCCGATGCAAGGGTAATGCCGAGAGAGAGTCCGAGTAGCGCCGTGTACATGGGATGCCTCACCGAGCAATAGGGACCATTTGTGATGAGAGTATGCTCCTTCCTCAGCTCTAAGTTGGCGGACCATTGCTTCCCAAGCGCATGGTGAACCCAGACAAGCAAAGGGATGCTGACAACGGCTACGCCTGCACCCAGCCAGCGGGACCACAGCGGAAGCGAAACAGCGAACAGCGAAAGCCAACTGGGATTAAGAGCATAGAGCACAACAACAGCGAGCATGTAGAAGAACAAAAGCGACCTCGACAAGATGCCGCTCCTCCCTTCACGCTCGACGGCATCGCGCCCTATGGACCACCCAGGATCTCCTGTCCGCTTCGCTCTCCAGCGAAAATATACCCTGGTCACCACGACTGACGCAAACACGGCAAAGAAGATGATTCGGAAACCTGCCTCGCTGTCCACACTCTCTCCTGAAGTCAGGTGACCAGATAAAGCCGCTTTGGCGCCTGACGCTGGCCACAATGTTCATAACTTTGATGCAACCGCTGATCACTCATTCGCGGCGGTCCGAAGGCCCTTCCGCCTGCAACGGCTCGATAGGTGGGCACTTACGCTGAAATGCAAAACGGGGCGTCTCCCCTCCAGCCATATTCAATGTTAAACTGGAGCCTTCCTGACAATCAGTCTGTTCCACACGTTGTCGTCCGAAGTATTGTGCCGGCCCATCCCACGACTGTCCCCGTATTTGCATCCGTGAACGCTGCGCCATAGAGGCGGTTACTTGTGCCGCTCGTCTGAGTCACCCAGGTGGTCCCGCCATCGGTCGTACGAAGGATCGTGCCGGACCTTCCCACGACTAACACCGTATTTGTATCCGGGAACG
>JAUWMD010000144.1 GCA_030613345.1 Candidatus Krumholzibacteriota bacterium | reverse complement strand
TATCGTGTCGCCGTCCTTGAGCTCGCCGTGCTCGATCTTCTCGCCGTTGAGAAGCGTCCCGTTCTTGCTGCCCAGGTCGCGGAGGACGTAACCGGACCTGACCGAATGGATGACAGCGTGCTTTCTCGAGACGCTGAGGTTTTCTATCGCTATGTCGTTCTCGGGCAGCCTGCCGATCGTGATCTGCTTCCCGGTGAAGTTGTATGTCTTCAGCGGCCTGTTTTTTAATCTAACGATCAGCTTCGGGGGCTGGCTGAGGAAGAAAGACGGGACGGCGCCCTTGAAATCTTCGGGTATCTGCCTTGTGTCCTCGGAATGCGTGACGACCAGCTCGGTGAATATCCTGATCTCGAACGGGATCTTCGTGGCCATCGTGTATATCTTCACGAGGAAGTCCTCGCGCCGGCTCGTCTCGCCCGAAGCGCCTGTGCTGAGGCCGTGATAACACGCTGCCGGAACACCTTCCTTGTACCTCAGCATTATCAGGTTGCCCGGCTGCAGGGCGGTGACGAGGGCGTCTCGCTTCTCGGATTCGATCCTGTCGAGGAGCTCGTCGAGGTCGACGAGAGTCGAGCTGACCTTCAGCTCGGGTTTGGTCTGCAGGTAGACGATGAGGGAATGGAACAGCAGGAGGTTGACCGAGTATACGATCACCTTCGGGAACTGGGTCCTGCGCAGCGAGGAGAAGTACTCCCTCACGGACAGCCCGGTGAAACCGTCCGGATCGCTCGCGCAGCACCAGTAGATCTGACCTTCCCTTATGAACGACAAATATTGAACGTGATCGTTGAACACCTCGATGACGAAGGGGTCTCCGCCCATGTCACCGAGGTACTTCCTCAGTACCGATTCGAAACGTTCGGAATCGTAATCGGTCGGGTCCACCAGTACGCTTGTGTAGGGTATCTGAAGCCTCGACATGACCTTATTATCCTTTCCGAGTAATCTTCCGGAATCAATTACGCAAGAAAAGTGCCAAAGAGGATTGGTGCAGGTATCGATTAAATCATTGAAATATAAGGAAATCAGGGGTTGATTGATGGCCGGTGAACAGCTATTATCGCCATTCGCCAGAAATGATGCAAAAACGGCCGGAAGAGGCGGAGGCAGGGAATGCCCGAGTGTGGCAAGGTCAAGTGGTTCAACGAGAGCAGAGGCTACGGCTTCATCCGCCGGGAGACGGGCGGCAATGAGATCTACGTCCATTACTCGGATATCGTGTGCGAGGGGTTCAGGACGCTCAGTGAGGGCGAGCTCGTGGAGTTCGATCTGACCGATGGCGAACGGGGCCTCGAGGCCAGGAACGTGAGAAAAGTAGAATAGGAAAGGGACCGGATTCATCCGGTCCCCCTGATCATATTAATAAGGCCGCGGCTATATGTTATTTCGATTCGGCGTGGAAGCGCTTGAGATTGCGCTTTGCCTTCTCGTTCGTCGGGTCGATGTCGAGCGCCTTCTGCCAGACCTCGATCGCGTCCTCGACACGGTCGAGCTTGTAGTAGGCGTTTCCCAGATTGGTGTAGGCTGAACTGTTGTCGCCGCTGCGGCCGATCGCTTCGTTATACATCTCGATCGCTTCAGTGTACGATCCCAGCCTGTAGAAGACGTAGCCGAGGTTATTGTAGGTGGCTGCGAGATCGGGATTGAGTTCGATCGCCTTCTTGAACGCCTCTGTGGCCTTGTCTTCCTCGTTCATCTCGGTGTAGGTCAGCCCGAGGTTGTTGTAACCCTCGGTGAATTCGCCGTCTTTCTCTATAGCTTTTTTAAAGAGGTCGAGGGCCTTCTCGTACTGGCCGTTGTGATACGACATGACGCCTGCGTTGTTGAGCTTCTTTGCCTCGGCCGTCTTGCGCCTGTGCTTCTCTTCCTCGAGTGTTTTCTTCTGGTTCTCGACGACCTGCATGATCTCGCTGTTGTTCTCTGAGACCTCCCGGGCGAGTCGCCTGTTCTCCTCCATGTCGCTTTCGATCTTGCTGATGCTCTCGTCGAGGGATGCCTTCCAGTTAGAGACCTCGCCGCGGAAGTGATCGATGCTCCTGCTGCTTTCGCTGAGCCTGTCGTCGAGATCCTCGCTCCTCTCGGCGAGGGTGTCGGACAGCGACTCGACGATCAGTTTGTTGTCGTCGTTGACCGACGAGATCAACTCTTTTATCTCGCTGATATTCTTGTCGAACGACTCTTTCAGCATGCCCGCCGACTCGGCCGTCTTTTCCTCGAGCTCCCTGAACATGCCGAGGAAGTCGCCGGTGCTTCTCTGCTGGAAGTCCCACGATTTCTCCAGGTTACCTCGAATCGACTCGAGTCTCTCGTCGAGTCTTTCCTCTGCCTCGCGGGCCTCTTCAGCATGTCCGTTGCCTCCGGCCGAACCTCTGCGGAGCAGTATCTCGATACCGCACTCTCCGCGTTCGTCGTCATAGAAGCGGCACTGACTGCTGAGGCATTGGACCTCGCCGTGTATCGATCTCGCAACGAATCTGACCGGCGTGGCGGACGCTTCACAGACTTTTTCCCCCGCGATCTCATCAGCGTCCTTTTTCCCGTCGTGTGCCTCCTCGGCGGATCCTGTCTCATTCCCGCCCTCGTCCTCTTCGCTTTTCGCTTCGGAATCACAGTCAGAGTCTTCGGCAGAGGACGCCTCGGAGGCGTGATTCATGAAGATTTCGCTGTCCTCGTCGTGGAGGTCTGTGTCATCGGCTTCTCCGAGGAGAATGACGTCGCTGGGTTCCTCGAGGATCGATACCTGTGTGATCAACGGACAGATCTTCATGGCCTTTCCTTTCACTTTTCCGGAACGAGATCGCCGGTCGCGACAAGCAGGCCGGCGTTTTCTTCACACTGCGAAGCGATATATCTGGCATAGGCGCTCTGCGCCCTGCTAGCTGTATCGAGATATTCACTGCGGATCCCGAGGATACGCGAGAACGCGGCGGCGGCCCTTCCGTGGTCGCCGAGCATCTCGCTCGCGGAACCTTCCATATACAGGAGTTCGATTATCGATTCTTCGTCGCCGTCCTCTCTCGGGGCCGAACCTGCCACCGCGAGCGCATTCAGAGGCCTGCCCGCTGCCATGTGCAGTCTCGACAGAAGCGCCTTTCTCCTCAGGGGCTCGATACCGCCAGCGTCGATCATCCTTCCGGCCGAGTCGAGATCTCCCGTCTCGATGGCTGTCCGGACGAGTTTTTCCGTCTCCACCGCGTTGGCCTCACCGGCCGCGATCCTTTCGAGTCCGGAGCGGATCTCCCTTTCCTTCCATGTCGTCCACGCCTTCTCGATCCTGACGAGTATTCTTTGCCTGTCCGCGGAACTGTCGAGGACCTCACTGAAACACCCGGCTGCTTTCTCTTCCATTCCGGCGGCCTCGAAGATCCCGCCCAGCGTGATCAGGAGGGCGCCCGCGTCCTCGCCGCCGAGGGATTCGATCCCTTCCCTCAGTACCGATTCGGCGCCATTCGTGTCGCCGCCGCCGGCAAGGAGCTGAGATGCAAACTCGTAGTATTCCTTTTTCTGCCCGGCGTCGATCAGACTGCGGATTCGCACCATCACCTTCGCCCGCTTGGAGCGCGATCCGGCATCGATCTCCCCGAGTAGCGAGAACGCCTTTTCCAGGTCGCCCGTGACGATGCAGCAGTCGGCCTCGAGGAGCCGGCCTCGGGCGATGTGTTTCTTCGACCACTCGATGTTTATTATCTCGTCAAGTATCGCCTGAGCGAAGGAGCCGTCCAGGGCCAGTGCCTTCTCGAACACTTCGAGGCCCTTGCTGAGGCTGCCCGATCTGCTCCTCAGCGCTCCGAGCGGTATGAGCAGCCTCGGCTCTTCACCGTACTTCCCGAGGAAGGGCTCGATCGTCTCGATAAGGGTTTCAGGATCGGTATTCTCGAGGCCGGCTATACGGAGGAGGGCGTCGACGGCCCTTCCGTTGTCGGCGGTTGCGGAAAGTATCGAGGCGAGGAGCCTGTTTGCCCCCATGTGACCCGGTTCTCTTTCGATTATTTCTTCCAGTACAGTGGCGGTTCCGGAGGAGATTGTTTCGTCCGCGGAGACAAGTCTTTCGAGTATTCCGGCCGACTCGTCATATGCGCCCGTTCGCGCGAGGTTCTTCGCGTAGATGAATGCCAGCTCCACGTTGTCGGGCGAACCGGCGGCGAGCCCCTTCAGCGTCTCGCCCAGTCGCCGAAGCGATTCCTTCGGGCCCTTCTGCGCCGACTCGAGATATCTGATCGCCTCGTCGCGCTTCGATCCGGCCCAGTGGATCTCTCCGAGTATCCTCGATATGAGCCAGGGTTTTATGCTTACGGGAAGCAGCTTTTCAAGTCGCTGTCCCACCCTGTCGAGATATGCGGGGGAGAGGGAGATGCATCTCTCCAGCTCGGCGACCGCCTCGTCCTCGGACCCGAGCCTCAACATCGTTTCTCCGAGGAGGTATCTCGCCTCGGCGCTCGAAGGTTCCCTGGCGATGATCTCTCCGAGCTCCGTCTTTACCGCGCCCAGATCGGCGCCGGTGGAGGTCAGGGTCATCGCTATGCATCTCAGAGCGTCATCGTAGTTTCCCTCGGTCGTGGAGATCCTCGCACCGAATATGTGCAGTGCTGCGGACTCGCTCTCGGGAAGTGCCTGAACGGCCTTTTTGAGCAGATCACGGGCGAGGTCGGAATGATGGATCTTCATCGCCGAGCCGAGCATCTCGTCCCAGATGGCCCTGTTGGCGGGATCGCGCTCGACGAGCTTCTCGAACCGAGGCACGATGTCGCGGATCTGTCCCGGGTCGGTCTCCATCGCCCGGCCGAGATGCCGGGAGGCGGATACGTATCTCTCGTCCTCGAAGTAACTCTGGTAGAGTGCGAGATGCAGGGTCGTATTGTCGGGATTGTCGCCGGCGGCCTCCTCGTACAGATCGGTCACGGAGGATATCAACGAATCGTCGATCATCATCAACTGGTCGAACTCGAAGACGGCCCTCTCGATCTTCCCGCTCTTCATGTGCGATTTTGCCCTGAGAAATCTCATCGAGCGGTCCAGGTCCTCTTCGGCGGCGAACATCTCGCACAGCTCGGCCAGTGCCGGCCATGCACCGGGGTCCCTTTCCGCGATTCCGGCTATCTTCTCGGTGAAGAGGCCGTGCGAGTCCGGATTGTCCCGGTAGAATTCGATGGAATAGGGGAGGGCCTCCACGACGCGGCCATTTCTTATCCCGAGCTCGATCGTCGAGATCACTCCGTCGAGACTCACCCCGCAGTGCCGCATCACCTCACCGGAGAGCCTGAGGAGCTCTTCCTTCTCGAGCGTTTCCTGTGATTCCAGTTCCCTGATCAGTTCGGACGCCTTTTCCTCGTTGCCTCCCCGGGCGTAGAGCTCAGCCTGGATCGACAGGAGCGGCGCTTTCTCCTCGAATCCGGCGTCGAGGGCTATCTGGATCATCTCGACGATGGAGGGTATACGCGACGGGTCCATTTCGGCTGCGATACCGGATGCGGCCGCCGCCGTCTCACCCTTCCCGAGATGCAGATTCAGCCGGGCGAGCAGCTCCTGCCCCGGAGCGCTGCTCGAAAGCGCTTCATTTCCGGCTATCCAGTCCGATAGTCTCGCAGCCGAATCACGATGATTTCCGAAATATGTCTTCAGCGCTTCTACAGCTTCTTTGATTCTTTCCATCGCCGAAGCGACCTCGCTGTAGAGGTACGTTACTTCTATGTCGTCGAGCCTGTCGGGAGGGAGCTTCTCGAGCCTCCCGAATGCGAATTTCCGCCTGTCGACCTGCTCGGGGAAGAGCTGGCTGATCTCCCCAGCCGACTCTTTCCGGTCCCATCCGCCGTCCTTCGCTTCGAGATAGTCCCTTATCCTGGCCGTACCTTCCGGTCCCATACCCACCAGGATGAGGGCCTCGCCCTGCATCAGTAGCCAGTTTCGCGACCTTGCCTCTTCCGCCTCGAGTATCTTCAGTATCTCCATCGCCGGCGGGTCCTCGAGCTCGAGCGCGTGGAAGAACCGCGACTCGGCCTTCTCCACATGAGAAAGCAGGATCGATGCGATCCCGAGATAATACTGGATGAGCGGGCTCGTCGGGCATTCGCGCTCGACTTCGAGCAGGGCGGCGCCGATGATCTTCGCCTCGTCGGGCAGACTCTTCATCGCCCTGCCGAGCGGTTCGGCCGCCTCGGACCAGCGCCTTGCCTCGATGTACAGAAGCCCCAGGAGGATCTCGTTCTCTACATAGGTGGACGACTTCTTCTCGCCGCTTTCCTCGAATCCCTTCGATCTCGTCTCGGAGCGCTTGATCATCCCCTCGATATAGGAAGCGGGTCCCGACCTCATCGCATGGCGGGCCGAATCGAAATCCCTGCTCCTGATGAGAAATTCGATGACGAAACTGGCAAGAAAGGGATTGAACGACAAGTGAAGCGCCTCGCGGGCTATCGATATGAGCTGCTGCCTCGATCTGGGGTGGCGCCTGATCGTGTTCTTCATCAGGGAAACGGCTTCCTTGAGATCGGAGATGTCTAGACAGAGCTGTATTGCCTCCATCGCGATGTCGAAATCGGCGGGCCATTTCTCCAGCGCGTTCATCGCTTTCTGCAGGTCTCTTTTCCTGTCGCCCTTCTCGCGTTCCTGGACGATCCTCTTGAACGCTTTTTCCTGTGTCAGAAACACTGCCTCGTTCCGCCTTTCACTCCGCT
>JAUWMD010000143.1 GCA_030613345.1 Candidatus Krumholzibacteriota bacterium | reverse complement strand
CTCGAGAGGCAGGTTTCTGCTCCCGTAGACGCGGATCTCGTGGACCTCGAAAAATCCACCCAGGAATACGACGCACACTATCGCAGTGAGCGCGGCTGCCACTCCGGCGCTGAGCAGCCAGAAGCGGCGGCTGACCCGGCGTTTCTCCCTGCGGCGTCTCGCCATCGGAGTAGGGACCATTCTGCTTCTTCCAGTCTTCATCGACTCTTACTGATCCTTTCGAGCAATTCGTCACCTGTCTTCCAGATATCTCCCGCGCCGAGCGTAAGCACTACGTCTCCCTCGGTGACCGCCGATTCGAGGGAATCGAGCAGATCTCCGTGATCGGGCAGGTAAGCCACCTTTCTCGATCCGCCTTTCAGTACGGCCCTGTATATCAGATCTCCGGAAATTCCCGATATCGGCGTCTCGCCGGCACCGTATATATCCGTGATGAAGACAAGGGCGGCGTCGAGGAAGCACCTGTCGAAGCTCTCGTGCAGGTCTCTGGTCCTCGTAAACCTGTGCGGCTGGAAGACCGCCACGACTCGCCGGTCGAAGCTCCTTCTCGCCGTCTCTACCGCCGCCTTTATCTCCGTCGGGTGGTGCCCGTAATCATCTATGACCAGTATGCCTGCCTCTTCGCCCCTCCGCTCGAACCTGCGCCCCACTCCCTCGAAGCGCTCGAGGGCGCGTCGGACCGCATCGATGTCAATACCGAGCTCGAGCGCCAGCGCGCAGACTCCAACGGCATTCACGACATTGTGCCGGCCGGGCATCGCGAGCCTTATCGTCCCGAGATCCTCCCCACCAGCGTGCAGCCTGAAGACCGAGCCAGTCGCGTCCTCTTTTTCCACGACTCCTCTCACCCCGGCGTCCGGGCTGAAGCCGTATGTTATGATCTTCCTGTCTATCAACGGCATGATCGCCCTCACGTTCGCGTCGTCGACGCAGCAGATCACCACGCCGTGGAAGGGGACCCTGCCGGCGAATGTCACGAACGCCTCGTGGATCTTCTCGAGCCGTCCGTAGAAATCGAGATGCTCCGCGTCGATATTCGTGATGATCGCGATCGACGGCGTCAGCCTCACGAAATTGCCGTCGCTCTCGTCGACCTCGGCCACAAGGTACTGTCCCCGTCCGAGCATCGCGTTCGCATCGAGGCTCTTGACCTTCCCCCCGACGACTACGGTCGGATCGAAACCGGCCTCCTGCAGGACGACCGCAGCGAAGGATGTAGTCGTAGTCTTGCCGTGGGCGCCCGCTATCGCGATTCCGGTCCTTATCCTCATCAGCTCGCCGAGCATGTCGGAGCGCGGGATCAGCGGGATCCCCGCATCGGCCGCCGCCCTCACCTCGGTATTCTCCGTGCCTATCGCCGAAGAGACCACGACGACATCGGCGCCGCCGACATTATCCGCGCTGTGGCCTTCTGATATCTTCGCGCCCAGTGAGGCGAGGCGATCTGTGATCGCGGACCGCTCCACGTCGGACCCGCTGACCTCGAACCCCAGATTGATCAGCACCTCCGCTATCCCGCTCATGCCTATACCGCCTATCCCGACGAAATGAACGTGCCTCGCTTTTCCGAGCATCTCGCTTCCGCTCATCGCGCCTCCCCTCCCGCAAGCCTTTCCATGTCGTCGGCGATGACTGCCGCGGCACGCTTTCCCTGGAACGGGACGAGCGCCTCGCGCATCCGTCCCAGGACACCGGGACCGTCGATCATCGGATCGAGCTCCGCGGCCAGAGAGGCGGCGTCCAGTCTCGAGTCCTCTATCATCACGGCCCCTCCCGCGTCGACAAGCACGGAGGAGTTGTGCGTCTGGTGGTCATCAGCGCAATGTGGATATGGTACGAGCACCGAAGGAAGTCCAGCCGCAGCCAGTTCGGAAACGCTCAGCGCGCCGGCCCTGGCCAGCGCGAAATCGGCCGCCGCGTACGCCCTCCCGATCTCCTCTATATATGGGGAGACGAATACCCTGCCGGCGGCGGCGGCCAGCCGGTGCCGTATCTCCTCGTATCCGTTCTCGCCGGTCTGTACGATCGCCTGGACGTCGGTCCTTCCAAGCAGATATCCCGCCGCCGCCCTGCTCAGGCTCATCGCCCCCTGGCTGCCGCCGAATACGAGGAGGACGTGTCCATCGGCCCTGAGACCGAAGTCGCCGCGGGCGTTCCTGTCCGGGCCCGGCTTTATCGAACCACGAAGCGGGTTTCCCGTGACGAGGACCGGCGCGTCTTTCCTGAAATATCTGCCGGCCTTCTCGAATCCGAGGTAGAGCCTCCTCGCCATCGGCGCCAGAGTCCTGTTGGCCAGCCCCGGAATGGAATTCTGTTCCTGAATTACTACGGTCTTCCTCGTGATCCACGCCGCTGAAACGGCGGCAACGCTCGCGTAACCACCCGACCCGAAGACGAGGTCGGGCCTGAACCTTCTTATGATCCTCATCGACTGTATGATCCCCACCGCAAGCATCGCACCCGTGACGATCTTGCCGACCGCTCCCTTCCCGCGCGCTCCGCGCGAGGATATCAGCTCGAGACTGTATCCCGAGCCGGGCACGATCCGCGACTCGATGCCGCGTCTCGTGCCGACGAACAGCGCCTCGAATGCACCGTGCCTCGACGACAGTTCATCCGCTACGGCCAGGGCAGGATAGAGATGACCTCCCGTTCCTCCTCCGGCGAATACCACCTTCATCACCGCTTCCTTCCGCCGGCGGAGCAGGGTGCCGCCGTTCGTCTCGCGTATCTCATGTTCTTCATGTTTCTCGTCCTGCCCCTTCCGGCAGGCGGCTCGGGATCCCTTGCCTGCGTGGAGATGTTGAGCAGTATCCCCGCCGCTGCCAGGGACGCTACGAGCGACGACCCCCCGTAACTCACGAACGGCAGCGGCAGCCCGGCTGTTGGAAGGATCCCCGTCGTCATGGCCATGTTTATAATGGCCGTCGCGAATATCGTCAGACCTATGCCGAGGGCCAGGAATCTCCCGAACTCGTTCGGTGCTTCTTTCGCTATCCGCAGCGAGCGCCTGAATATCAGGGCGAAGAGAAAGAGCACGATCGCCGTTCCCACAAAGCCGAGCTCCTCACCGATGATCGAATAGATGAAATCGGTATGCGCGTCCGGGAGAAACATATACTTCTGGTGCCCCCTTCCGGGACCGCATCCGAATATGAAACCGGAGCCGAACGCTATGAGCGACTGATTCACCTGCCAGCCGATCCCGTTGACATCATCGGAGCGCTTGAGCAAGACGAGCACCCGCTCGATCACGTACTCCATGCGGTAGAGGAGAGGCACCGCGGCGAGTGCCGCAGCCCCGGCGAATGCGCCGAGATGTCTGAGCCTGCATCCGCCGACGAAGAGCAGCGTCACGGTGATGCCGGCGATCAGGACGACGTTGCTTATATTGGGCTGGAGCCCGACCATGACCGCCATCGCCACGGCCGCCCCGACCGGCGGCAGGAATCCCTTTTCCAGGTCGGAGAGCTTCTTTCTACCCTCAGCCAGACACACCGCAAGAAAGATCATCAGCGAGTACTTGGCCACTTCTACGGGCTGTATCGTGAATACGAACACCTTCAACCACCTGTCGGCGCCGCGTACGCTCTTTCCCCAGATAAATATCGAAACGAGCATCAGCAAGGCCCCGCAGAGGATCCAGAAGTTGAACCTCCTGTAGATCCCATACGGGATCTTCATGAATACGTAGAGGCAGAGGAGCCCCAGGGCGACTCTTATCGCGTGCCTCTGAAAGAAAAAGAACGGCGAGGAAAACTGCTCGCGCGCGATCACCCAGCTCGCCGAGAAGACCATGACGAGGCCCAGGGCAACGAGCGATATCACCGCGTAGAACAGTTTCAGATCGTATGCCGGTTTCTTCTTCATCTATTCACCGTCACCGGTTTTCTTCACTATCTCCGCGACGCTGCCGCGGAAGACCCTGCCTCTGTGCTCGAAATCGTCGTACATGTCGAAGCTCGCGCATGCCGGGGACAACACGACGAGCGATCCTTCGTCGGCGGCCGCGGCCGCCATCTTGACCGCTTCCTCCATCGAAACGGCCCGCGTGCAGGGGATCCTCTCCCCCACCGCCTTCTCTATCAGTCCGGCCGCCTCTCCGATCGTCACGATCGAGCGGACGACGCCCGATATTTCGAGAAGCTTCGAAAAATCTCCGCCCTAGTCGTGCCCTCCCGCTATCAGAATAACAGGCGATTAAAGTCCCTTCTGGGACTTGACCGCCGCCTCCACGTTGGTCGCTTTCGAATCGTTATAGAACGATACGCCACCCGATTCAGCCACGAGCTCCATCCGGTGCGGCAGCCCGCCGAAGGCGGCCAGAGCCCTCCTGCACGAATCGGCGGTGACTCCGAAAGGCGTCACGGCCGCAATCGCCGCCAGGGCGTTCTCGACGTTGTGTATCCCGAGCACCTTCATCTCGCCACTGTCGCAGACTATCTCCTCGGTCCCATCGGCGCTCTCCCTGATCAGGTGCTCCCCGTCGAGATAGACGCCGCCGGAGACCCTGCCCGATGATGAGAATGGCACCATGACCGCCTCGGTCCTTTCCGCCGCTTCAACGCAGAGCGGGTCGTCGGCGTTGTAGAAGAAACGATCGTCGGGGGCGAGGTTGTCGAGCATCCTCTCCTTCGCACCGTAGTACTCCTCGAGTGACCTGTACCGGTCCAGATGATCCGGTGTCAGATTGAGGATACCGGCGCAGGCAGGGTGGAACCGGTCGATCGTCTCGAGCTGGAACGAACTGACCTCTATGACGAATAATCCGTTTTCATCCATTTCTCCAACTACCGAGCTGAACGGCGTGCCGGTGTTTCCCGCGACGATCGCGTCCCTGCCACCCTCCCCGAGCATCTCGCCTATCATCTCGACCGTCGTCGACTTGCCGTTCGTCCCGGTCACTGCGATGACCGGAGCGCGAGCGAACCTGTACGCGAGCTCGAGTTCCCCGATGACGGCGATGCTGCGTGCCGACGCGGCGGCGAAGACAGGGTGATCGCCCGAAATGCCGGGGCTGACGACGATCTCCTCGATATCGTCGACAAGCTCGTCGCGGAAATGTCCCATGTGAGTTTCCAGTGCGGTCAGGTCGGGAGGTATCTCCACGTTTTCGTCCTCATCGGAGCCGCACACTACGGCGCCGGCCTCCAGAAGGAGACGAGCCGCGCCGAAGCCGCTCCTGGCAAGTCCGAAAACCAGTATGTGTCTGCCCCTGTATTCTTCCATCATCTTCCAGGGGAGACCGGAGCCATGCCCTCCGGCCCTCCCTTCTAGCGCAGCTTCAATGTGCTCATGCCCAGCAGGAGAAGCAGCGCGGCCACGATCCAGAATCTCACGACGATCTGGCTCTCCGACCAGCCCTTCAGCTCGAAGTGGTGGTGGATGGGAGCCATCCTGAATATCCTCTTACCCCGCAGGCGGAAAGAAGCGACCTGCAGTATCACCGAAAGGGTCTCCGCTACGAAGACCCCGCCTATTATCAGCAGAAGCAGCTCGGCCTTGAGCAGGACCGCTACGGTGCCGAGAGCACCGCCGAGCGCAAGCGAGCCGGTATCGCCCATGAATATCCGGGCCGGGTGTGTGTTGAACCACAGGAACCCGAGTGCCGCCCCGACCACCGACATGCAGTAGATCGAGAGCTCTCCGGCCCCGGGCAGGTAGAATATCTGGAGGTAGTCGGCGAAAACAGCGTTTCCGCTGAGGTATGCGAGCAGCGCGAAGGCGAGGAAACAGAATGCCGATATCCCCGTTGCCAGGCCGTCGAGCCCATCAGTAAGGTTCACCGCGTTGGAAGTGCCCGTGATTACCACCATCACCAGCGGGATGTAGAAGATCCCCCAGTCGATGTAGAGGTCCTTGAAGAACGGGACTACCGTCTTCGTTCCATCGGGCGACAGAGGGTTGAGATAGAGGTAGATCCCGAGCGCTAGACCAAAGACGAGCTGGCCTATCAACTTGTACCTGCCGACCAGCCCCTTGTCCCTCTTCTTGACCACACCGAGATAATCGTCAATGAATCCGATAGCGCCGGTCCAGACCGTCACAACGAGCGTAAGCTGGACGTACGGATTATCGAGGTCTGCCCACAGGAGCGTGGGGATAACAATCGCCAGTATCATCAGCATACCGCCCATCGTCGGCGTGCCCTCCTTGCCGTTGTGGCTGTCGGGCACCCCCTCCCTCACCCTCTGCCCTATCTGCAGCGACGAGAGCCACCTGATCATCCTCGGCCCGAAGATGAAACATATGAGCAGGGCCGTCACGGTGGCGTATGCCGAGCGGAACGTGATGTACCTGAATACGTTGAATCCGAAGAAGTATTCCCTGAGCGGATAGAGGAGGTAATACAGCATCAGCCGGACCTCCTTCCCGCCGATTCACGTCTCTTCTCGATCTCCTCCATCACCGTCTCCATCCTCATCCCTCGGGATCCCTTCACCCGCACACCGTCACCCTCTGCAAGGAGGCCGTCGAGGTAGGCGGCGAGATTGGCCGCGTCGAGAAAATGGCTGATGATCTCCGGAGCCCTTCGCTGAACGGCCGCCGCCCTGTTCAGCTCGACCGTCTCGGTTCCCAGCGTTATTATCCCGTCGACGCCGGCCTTGCCGCAGTATGCCCCGGCTTCCTCGTGGAGTTCGCCGGCCATCTTTCCCAGCTCGAGCATATCGCCGAGGACGAG
>JAUWMD010000140.1 GCA_030613345.1 Candidatus Krumholzibacteriota bacterium | reverse complement strand
TCAAGCACAGGAGAAACACCGTATCGAAAAATATCTCCACCCTCAAGAACCAGGGCGAGGATGCTTCGGCTCTCATGAATGAGATGAAGGCAAACTCCGACCGAATAAAGGAGATAGACGGTGAGCTCAATGAGATCAGGGAGAGGATCGCCGGTCTCGAGCTCTGCATTCCCAACATCCCGCACGACTCCGCCCCGTACGGCATGTGCGCCGGCGACAATCCCGAGGTGAGGCGCTGGGGCGAGATCCCCGATCTGCCCGAAAAGCCGCTTTCCCACGAAGAGATCGGGGAAAAACTGGGCATCCTCGACATATCGGCCGGCTCGCTGATATCCGGAAGGGGATTCATCGTTCTCAGAGGCGACGGCGCGAGGCTCTCGAGGGCGCTCGTCTCGCTGATGCTCGACATTCACAGGGAGCATGGATACGAGGAGCTGGCGATCCCCTACCTGGTCAGCAGGGAATCGATGATCGGTACGGGGCAGCTCCCGAAGATGGCGGAGGACATGTATCACTGCGAGAAGGATGATCTCTTTCTGATCCCGACCGCCGAGGTGCCGGTAACGAACATATACCGCGATGCCGTTCTCGACGGCAAAGCTCTCCCGATGAAGGCTGCTGCATTCAGCCCCTGCTTCCGCAGGGAGGCGGGGAGCTACGGGCAGGAGACGAAGGGGATGATCAGGGTGCACCAGTTCGACAAGGTCGAGATGGTCAGGTGGACCCTGCCGGAGAAATCATACGAGGAGCTCGAGATCCTTCTCGACGATGCCTGCGCCGTTCTGGAGGCACTGGAGCTGCCGTACCGCGTCATAGAGCTGTGCTGCGGCGACCTGAGTTTCTCGGCGGCCAAGTGCTACGATATCGAGACCTGGGCGCCCGGCTCCGACAGGTGGCTCGAGGTCTCCTCATGCAGCAATTTCGAGGATTTCCAGGCGAGAAGGGCCCGGATAAGGTTTAAAAGGGAGAAGGGCGCAAAGCCGGAATTCGTGCACACGCTGAACGGTTCCGGGCTCGCCCTGCCGAGGGTCATCGTTACGATCTTCGAGCTGAACCAGACCCCGACAGGAAAAATAAGGATCCCGAAGGTACTTGTCCCGTACATGGGAGGACAGGAGTACATTGAAGCGTAGGCCCGTGCTGAGAATTCCGGGAAATCTGCAGTTTCTCCTGAAGATATACTTCATAGCCGGTACGGTCATGCTCGTTACCGGCGCTCTCTGGTACAACAACAGCCTCATGACGAGGATGAAGATCCAGTCCGGGCATACGACGAGGCTCTTCTCGAAATTCATCGGCATCGCGCTTAAAGACGTCAGTGAGGAATCGAGTCAGGAATTCATCAGAGAGGTCCGCGGCGCTATAACGCTCCCGTTTATCCTGACCGATCGTTCCGGAAGGCCGGTAGTGTGGAGTGGTATCGGAATCGATATGCTGGCCGACGATGAGTACAGCAGGGTGATAGATTTCGATCCGGGGAATCCCGACGATCCGCTGCTCGAGAAGGTGCAGCGGACCGCAATGGAGTTCGATCGCGTCAACGATCCTGTCAGCGTCGAGTCGGAGATGATCGCGCTGGTGATCCATTACGGCAGATCGAAACTGAGCAGGGATCTGCGTGTGGCGCCGTTTGTGCAGCTCGGGGTGATTATTATCTTTATCCTGTTCGGCCTGCTCGGGATGCGGGCCGTCAAGACCGGCGAGAAGAGGTTGATCTGGGTGGGGATGGCGAAGGAGACCGCTCACCAGCTCGGCACGCCTCTCTCGTCGATCATGGGGTGGCTCGAGATCATCCGCGAGAAGGCGTCCGAGGAGGGTTGTTCGAATGCCCTGGATGGACCCGTTGACGAAGCTTCGGCGGACGTGGACCGGCTGAGCAGGATATCCTCGAGGTTCAGCAAGATAGGATCGGCGGCTCCCCTCGAATACCAGAAGCTCTCCCCGATAATCGAGGAGACGGTCGACTATTTCGAGCGCCGGCGACCGGCCCTGAAAATCGATTCGACGATCGAGATCGACGTCGAGGAACTGCCGCTGATCCGTTGCAGCGCCGACCTGCTCGAGTGGGTCTTCGAGAATCTGATAAAAAACTCCCTCGACGCGATTGCGGGAGAGGGTGGGAAGATAAATATTAAGGGGAGGGTCAACCGCAGCGAGAACGCCGTGGTGATCCTCTTCAGCGACAACGGAAAGGGAATGAACTCGGGGATGAAGAAGAAGGTCTTCAACCCCGGGTATACGACGAAGAGCAGGGGCTGGGGACTGGGACTGGCCCTTGTGAAGAGGATCGTCGAGGAGCTGCACGGGGGATCGATCAAGGTCGCTCACACCCATCCGGGCGAGGGGACCACCTTCGAGATCATCTTCCCTGTAGATTGAAAGCAACCCTGGAAAGGCACGGCGAATTGAAAGCGAAGAAGATACTCTGGGTCGACGACGAGATAGACCTGCTGCGCTCGCACATGATCTTCCTCGAGGGGAAGGGATACGAGATGAAGGGTGTCTCGAGCGGCGACGAGGCGGTCAGAGTGATATTGAAGGAGACATTCGACCTCGTGCTGCTCGACGAATCGATGCCCGGTAAAACCGGACTCGAGACGCTGCAGGAGATCAAGGAGATTTCCGCTAACATCCCCGTTATAATGATCACGAAGAACGAGGCCGAGGGTTTGATGAACCAGGCTATCGGCATGAAGATCGATGACTACCTGCTCAAGCCGATCAATCCCCTGCAGATATTTTCGGCGGTCAAGCGCGCCCTCGAGGCGCACAGCATCCAGGAGGGAGCAGCCTCGAAGGATTACCTGCAGGTGTTCGGGAGGGTAGACGACCAGGTATCGCGGAGGCCCGACTGGAAGCAGTGGGTTCGGATTCATCAGGAGCTCTGCCAGTGGGACCTCGAGTTCGACCGGTTCGGCGGGACCGGCATGGACCAGATTCACGTTGACCTGAGGAAGAAGTGCAACGTGGAGTTCGCGCGGTACATAGAGGACAATTACACGTCGTGGCTCCATGCCGATGACGGGCCGACGCTCAGCGTCGACGTATTCCGGAAATATGTCTTTCCGCACCTGACTGCCAAGAAGCAGGTATACTTCATAGTGATCGACTGTATGAGGTATGACCAGTGGCTCACCATCGAGGACATCATCGCTCCCTTCTTCAACATCACGAGGGATTCGTACTGCTCGATCCTTCCGACCGCGACTCCCTATTCGCGCAACTCGATCTTCTCGGGACTCTATCCGGCGGACATCCATAAGCAGCACCCCGAGCTGTGGCTGGAGCGCTCGAAGGACGATTTCAGCAAGAACAGGTACGAAGACCGGCTGATGGACGGGCAGATGAAGAGAGCCCGCATGGGCCACCTCAAGACGAAGTACTCGAAGATTTACAATGCCGACGAGGCGAACGACATCCACAGACAGGTCGACACGTACGGCGAGCTCGACCTGGTCGCTATGGTTTTCAACTTCCTCGACATTCTCGCGCACGGCAGGAGCCAGAGCGACATACTGCAGGAGATCGCTCCTGACGAGAGAGCGTTCAGGTCGCTGATGAGGTCGTGGTTCAGCCATTCCGCCCTCTTGAAGATCCTCAAGAAGATATCGAGGCTCGGCGCGACCGTGGTGATCACCACAGATCACGGATCGATTCTCGGGCAGAAGGCGAGCCTCGTGCACGGCAACAGGGAGACGTCAACCAACCTGAGGTACAAGTTCGGCGATAACATCAACGGCGACCCGAAACAGACCCTGCTCGTACGCAGGCCGGCAGAGTTCAGGCTGCCCGCCGAGAGCCCGTCGAAGAACTACATCTTCGCGAGGGAGAACTACTACTTCGTCTATCCGACCCGCTTCCATGAGTACGAGAAGCAGTACCTGGGCACCTTCCAGCACGGTGGCATCTCGCTCGAGGAGATGATCATCCCCTGCATCACAATGACTCCGCGGTGACGCCGGTCGGCGATGATCCCGGGTTACCGATCAGCTGCGGGATTCAGTGAAGATTATCATGCAATGTTATTGTTGGCGCGCGTCCGGGGGTCGGTTAAACTCCACATCTATATGAATAGAGGTGCAATACGGCTGAAAAGCGCCGCGGGGCCGGCGCGCACGGGGACGATCTCGACAAATCTGCCGGAAGAGACCCTGGCACTCGGCAGGCGGCTCGGGGCGATCATCCCGTTCGGCTCCACCCTCTCGATCGAGGGGAGGCTCGGGGCCGGAAAGACGGTGCTGGTCAAGGGTATCGCCGCCGGGCTCGGCATCGAGGCCGAGATCCTCAGCCCGACGTTCATCCTCGTCGAGGAATATCGGGGCGGTGATGTCCCCCTCCTCCATTACGACCTCTACCGGCTCGAGGAGCTCGGTGAGGTCGAGAGGATAGGGATGTTCGACGCCGTTGATGGAAGGAATATCGTCGTGGTCGAATGGGGAGACCGGCTCCCCGAGGGAACGATGGAATTCGACGTGACAATATCGATCAGGATAGCGGGCCGCGATGAGAGGGACGTTGAGATCTCGGCTTCCCCCGCGATAATCTATGCCCTCGAGGGTTGGAAGGAGGGTGCATGAAACCGCTCGTACTGGCTCTCGATGCATCGCACATGAAGGGAAGCGTAGCCGTTACGAGGGGGAGCGAACCGCTATGCGAGATCATATTCGACGCCAGTGACACACATTCGGCCACCCTCATGCCTGCGGTAGATCAATGTCTCGCCTCAGCCCGCGCGGCGATAAAAGAAATCGACCTGTTCGTCACTGTGATCGGCCCGGGCTCGTTCACCGGGCTGAGGATAGGCCTCGCCTCGGTAAAGGGATTCGCAGCGGTCGCCAGGCGTCCGGTGGCCGCTGTCTGTTCGCTCGAGCTGCTCGCGGCCGCCGTCCCGTTCGCCGGAGTACCCGTTCTTCCGCTGATCGATGCCCGCAGGGGAGAGGTCTACGCGGCGATGTACGACACATCCGGCGGTCTTCCCGTCGAGATCCTGCCGCCGTTCGCGTCCGCTCCCGGCTCGCTCGCAGCGAGCATCCTGGAGACCGGTATCGATGGCCCCGTCATTGTCTGCGGCACCGGATCCGAAAAATACCGCGCTGAGCTCGAGAAGGGACTTCCCGCGGGAACCCGTTACTGCGGCCCGAGATGGTCGACGCCGTCGGCGTCGATAGCGGCGGAGCTGGCTCTCGAGGGCGACGCAGTTTCTTACGACGGGCTCTCGGCTCTCGAGCCTCTCTACATAAGGCCGCCCGACGCGAAACTGCCTTCCTCCGCGAAACTCCGACCCGGGGGTGGCCGGTGACTCCCCGGGACCTCTCCATCAGGGAAATGAGCCCGGTAGACATACCCCCACTCCTCGAGATCGAACGAGTGTCGTTCCCCGTGCCGTGGGACGCCGACATGTTCATGATTCAGCTCTACCTGTCGAATTATGCGGAGAACCTCGTCATCCTCTCCGGCGACAGGATCATCGGCTATATATCTTCCTGGTACGGGCACGAGGAAATGCACATTCTCAGCATAGCGATCGCTCCCGCCGACAGGGGTGGCGAGGCCGCCGCGATGCTTCTTGCCAGGGCCATGGAGAGGAGCAGGGAGAAGGGATGCCTCAAGGCGGTCCTCGAGGTAAGGGAGAACAACGGCCGTGCCATCAGGTTCTACGAGAAGCACGGTTTCACGCGGGCCGGACGGCGGAAGGGCTACTATCCTGATTCGGGCGAAGACGCCCTGATCCTTAAAAAAGACATCGGGAATTGAATAGATCGGGGGAAGGATTGACGCGCGGGGAAAACAGTGATTTCGGCGGATTTCCGGCGGAGTTGAAGGGCGCCGCTGTCACCGCCGTGGTGATCGGCTCGGGCCTCTCTCCCGGGAGATGGCCCGGAAAGGTGCTCGCCGAGGCCGGGTATGCAGGCATCGAAGGCATGATGGTCCCTGCTGTCGAGGGTCATCCGGGAAGGATTTTTCTTCTCGATACGGGGAGAGGCAGGCTGCTTGTCTTCGCCGGAAGGGCGCATTTCTACGAGGGAGCGGGATGGAACGGCGCAGGCAGCACCGCGGCGGCCGCCGCGGCGCTTGGATGCCGGCGGATCATCCTCACCCAGGCGGCGGGGAGTCTGAAGCGATCCCTGCCCGTAGGGTCCTGGCTGCTCCCGTCGGGAATTGTCGCGCTGCCGTGGAGCGATTCCCGGTTCAGGTCGTCCGCGAGGCCCGCCATATCGCCGCGACTTCGCGGACTGGTATCTTCCGCTGCCGCCGAAACGGGGTTCGAGGTCGCCGACGGACTGCTCTGCTGGACCGCGGGGCCGGTCTATGAGACCCCTGCGGAAGCGGAGGCGGCGGCCCTGATGGGGGCCGACGCCGCCACGATGTCACCCCTCCCCGAACTTGCCGCAGCGGCCGAAATGAGGCTCGAGGCGGTATGCCTGTCGTTTATCACGAATTTTGCCCCGAATGTTTTGATGGGTGCTACAGGGCACGGGGAGGTCCTGGAGGTCGGTAAGGGGGGGGCGGAAACGCTATCCCGGATGCTTCCGCAACTGGCGAAGATCTGAAAAAAACGCTTTTTAACGCTCCCTGCAGGGTGTTAAATTAGGTGAACGCCGGAAGTCCCCGGAAAGGGGCGGATTGCCGAATCGGGGCTGAAATCATCCCGGCGGTCCGGGAGGGCACGAGATGAACTGGCTGAAGAAGGCAAAACAGGGGATCAAGACCTGGAGAAAGAAGGGAATCCCGGACGGGCTCTGGGAAAAATGTTCCTCCTGCGGCGAGATCCTCTACCGGAAAGAACTGCTCAGGCAGCGCTCTGTATGTCCGAAGTGTGAGTTTCATTTCCGGATTAACGCCTCAGCTTTCATAGACATACTGGTGGACGAGGGC
>JAUWMD010000110.1 GCA_030613345.1 Candidatus Krumholzibacteriota bacterium | reverse complement strand
GGCAAACTGACCAGGCCGCAGATGCAGATGATAGCCCGTGAGATGAATTTCTCGGAGACGACCTTCATATTTCCGGCGAAGGCTTCGGGGGCGGACGCGAAGGTACGGATCTTCACACCGAGCGAGGAAGTACCGTTCGCAGGACATCCCACGCTGGGTACCGCCTACGTTCTTCACAAGCGCTGCAAGGGCAAGAAACCGTCGAATTTCCTGCTCGAGCTCAATGCCGGGCTTATCGAGGTCGAGTTGTCCGGTTCGCAAAAGAAGGGCTACAACTTCACGATGAACCAGCCCCTGCCCGAGTTCGGCACGGCGCTGCAGAACAGGGGGCAGGCGGCCAGGGCGGTCGGTATCCGGCCGTTCGAGGTGATGGGAGGAGGCGTCGTCTCCAACGGTCTCGAGTTCCTCATCGTAGAGGCGAGGGATTCGGAGATCGTCAGCGGCGCGAGGCTGAACATGGAAGAGGCCTACAACGTCACGGAGAGGCACAAGGTAATCGGCATCTACCTCTTCGCTCGCGTAGAGAGCAGAAAGATCAACGTGCACGCGAGGTTCTTCGCCCCGGCCGTGGGGGTGATCGAGGACCCGGCCACCGGCTCTGCGGCCGGCGCGCTCGGCGGTTACCTTGCAAGGATACTGAAGTTTCCCTCCGAACTGAAGCTCAACATCGAGCAGGGGAAGGAGATCGGACGAAAGTCCCTGCTGCACACACATGTGCGCTGCGACCGAGGTCTCGTACAGAGTGTGAAGGTATCGGGACAGGTAGTATCGGTCGGCGAAGGTTCGGTTGCCGTATGATCCGGAAATCGTTTTGAAAAATACCGACCTTGTGATATAATACGTCGGGTATTGTTTTTTTGCAGTGTCCGGAAAAAAGTTTAACCGGAAGAGGTTCTGAGGAGGTGGCCCGCGTGACCCTTTCGACGGATCTCTTTTCCGGTTTTTTTATCTGACGATCCTTCAACACGCCTATTTCATCAGGTATGCCTCGAACCATTCGTGGATCGTGCCCCACCACAGCTCGGCGTTGAGCGGCTTGCGCACGAAGTGGTCCTCGTCGGGGAAGAAGAGGAGTTTCGACTCGACTCCCTGCCGCTGCAGCGCCGTGAAGAACTCGAGCCCCTGGTTGTACGGCACCCTGTAGTCGTGCTCTCCGTGTACGACGAGGCAGGGCGTCCTGAAATCGGCCGCGTATCTGTGCGGGGATAACTTCCCGTACATCTCGGGGTTGCTCCAGGGTGTGCCCTCGAACTCCCACTCGGGGAACCACAGCTCCTCGGTCGCTCCGTACATACTCTCGAGGTTGTAGACGCCGGCATGCGATACGAGGCACTTGAACCGGTCGGTATGGCCCTCGATCCAGTCGACCATGTATCCGCCGTACGAGGCCCCCGCCGCGCCTATCCTCTCCGCGTCGATGAAGTCGAAGTTCGCCTCAATGTATTTGATGCCCTTCATGATGTCCTCATAAGGCGCTCCGTTCCAGTCGCCGCTGATCGCGTCGGTGAATGCCTGCCCGTAGCCTGTGCTTCCCGTGAAGTTGATTGTGACGACGACGTATCCCGGAGAGGCGAACATCTGGACGTTCCACCGGTAATGGAAATTGTCTCCGAAGGCTCCCTGTGGCCCGCCGTGTATGAGCAGTATAACGGGATATTTCCTGCCCTCCTCGAAGAAGGGGGGCTTGACGATCATGCCGTGGACCTGTCGGCCCCCGGCGCCCTCGAACCAGAACTCCTCGAGCGGGTTCATCACGAGGTTCTCGAGGACCGCGGAGTTGATGTCGGTCAGTCTTGTTATATTTTTACCCGAGGTCGAAGACCTGTAGAGGTCTGTCGGCGCGTTGACCCGCTGGCGCGGAAATACGAGGTTCTTGCCGTCCGGTGAGACGCGGACGTTGCTGTCGTATCCACTAGTGATGACGAACTTCGCGTCGCACCCCTTGATCGACACTCTGCCGATCGAGTAGCGAACCCTTTCCTGGACGCAGAAGTAGATGTCGCGGCTGTTCGGCGCCCAGTCAAAGTTGCCTATGCTGTAGTCGAGCTCTTCGGTGAGTGTCGAGATCTTCCCTGACCTGCGGTCGTAGAGCGTCAGTCTGTACCTGTCCGCTTCGAATCCCGCCCTCGTCATCGAGCGCCAGGCGATGTACCTGCCGTTGGGCGAGTAGCGGGGGCTGTTGTCGTTGGCCGGATTGCCGGCGGTGAGGTTCTTCGGCTCTCCGCCCGCCACGGGCACGATCCAGATGTCGTTGTTCGTGGAGATGGCGACCATCGGATCGGGATTGAGGGTATAGCAGATCTCCTTCCCGTCGGGGGAGAAGCCGTAGTCCCTCGAACCGCCGAGCGAGATCGGCGGCACGTCCGTTCTGCCCTTGTTGATCTCGACAGGCTCTCCTCCGTCCATGCCGGTGAGGAAGAGATGGTCCCAGCGTCCCTCCCTCCAGTAGTTCCAGTGCCTGAACAAGAGGTGGTCTATGAGGCGGGCTTTGACCTTCCCGTCATTGTGCTCATTCAGCTTTTTTTCGTTGCAATCCATGTCCCCGCAGTCGGGATAGACGCTCGATGTGAAGGCGAATCTCTTCCCGTCGGGTGACCAGAGCGGTGATGAAACGCCTGTCGGGATGTCTGTGATTTTCTTCGCCTCTCCGCCGTCGACCGGTATGACCCAGATCTGCGGGCTGCCGCCGCGGGTCGAGACGAAGGCGAGTTTTCTGCCGTCGGGCGACCAGCATGGCTCATAGTCGGCCCCGTCGCTACGCACGAAGCGGTACGGATCCCCGCCCTTGACAGGTGCGAGGTATATGTCGGTGTTCGAGGAGTTCGCCTCCTTGTCGAACCACGTGACGGTGAACGCGACGTTCTTTCCGTCGGGCGAGATCTCGAAGCTGCCGATGCGCCCGAGGGCGATCAGGTCGTCGAACGTGATCGCGTGCTTCTCTCCCCGCACGGACGCGGCGCCCGCGAGAAGGGTCACGGCGAGTATCATGGTAACTATTGCGCGTTTCATTCCGGCTCCTTTCGGTTCGGTCGCCCCGGCCGGGACGTTTTATTATCAACACGACTCCCCGGCGATTCTAGAAGATGCGGCGTGCTCGAGGCAACACTATATATCGACCAGCCGAATCGCTATGGTGAAGGCTTTTTTCTTGAAACGGACTGCGGATTGTGAAAAGTTCGAATGCATCGATACAGGCGGCCCGCTTTCCATCCCGTGGAGGAGACGATGACAGAGACGATAGTGGTAAAGGAACTGAGCAAGAGTTTCGGCGAGGTTCGCGCCGTGAGGGGGATAGACTTTGCCGTCGCGAGCGGCGAGATATTCGGTTTTCTCGGGCCGAACGGAGCCGGAAAGACGACGACTATTTCGATGCTGTCCGGGCTCCTCCGGCCCGATTCCGGCTCGATCACGATCGACGGAATGGATATAGCCTCTCACGGAAGAGATGTCAGGCGGATCCTGGGGATCATCCCGCAGGAGATCGCTCTCTACGAAGAGCTGTCCGGGAGGGACAACCTCCTCTTCTGGGGCGGCCTCTATGGCCTGGCGGGCGGGGAGCTGAAGGACTCGGTCGACAGGGCGCTCGAGCTCGTCGAGCTGACCGACCGCTCGAAGGACCCCGTGCGGACATACTCTGGCGGGATGAAGAGGAGGATCAACCTCTGCGCCGGTCTCGTCCACGACCCGAAGATCATCCTGCTCGACGAGCCGACCCTCGGGATCGATCCCCAGGCGCGGATCAGGATCCTCGACGTCGTAAAGGGACTCGCCGGCAGGGGCAAGACGATAATCTACACGACCCACTATCTCGAGGAGGCGGAGCAGATCTGCGACAGGATCGCGATCATCGACGAGGGGACTATCCACGCATCCGGGACGCTTGCCGAGCTCGTCGAGCTGGTCGGCGGAAAGATCATGGTGACCGTATCGGGCGGGTTCGGGGCGGAGGATGTAAGGGAACTCGTCGGTGATGCTGAGATAGATCATATAGAGGACGGAGAGCTCCGGGTCAAGCTTCTCGACCGCGACTCGACCGGCATGCTCCTCGGCGGTTTCTTCTCCGCCGGCCTCCAGGTCGACGGGGTGGCGATAAAGGAGCCGAGCCTCGAGAGTGTCTTCCTGCAGGTCACGGGAAGGGAGTTGAGGGATTAGGATGAAGGAGATACTCGGCATCCTCACGAACGATATCAGGCGGCGGCTGAAGAGCCCCTTATCGGTAATCCTCATGATCCTCATCCCCGTATCGATGACGCTGATCATCGGGATCGTATTCGGACAGTCGGGCGAAGTCACCGTCCCGAAGATAAAGGTCCTGCTCGTCGACAACGATGGCGGCTTCTTCAGCGGGTTCCTCAGGCAGGCAATGCAGCAGGGGGAGCTCGCCGATATGCTCGACATCACGGAGGTCTCCGCCGCGGAAGGGGAGGCGATGATGAGCGAGGGAAAGGCGTCGGCGCTGATCGAGATCCCGCAAGGGTTCACGGAGAAAGTCCTCGACGGCGTACCTGCCGAGATCAGGCTTGTAAAAAATCCGTCCGAATACTTCCTTCCGCTCGTCGTCGAGGAGATAACGAAAACGATGGCGGTCCTCCTCGACGGCGGCAGCAGGATATTCAGCGAGCCGATGACGAGGATGCGTTCGATAATCGACGGGGAGAGCTGGCCGTCCACCGGCGACATGGAGGAAGTGATAAACGGGGCGAGGAACGGGGTGATCCTCGTCTACGGATATGTGGCCGATTCACTGATCACGTTCAGAGACGAGGTCGCATCCGCCGCAGACACGGCGGTAGCGGCTGCCGGGGAACAGGAAGACAGCGGAGGATTCAACATATTCGCCTTCGTCATGCCGGGGAGCATGATGATAGGCCTGCTCTTCATTACCGAGCTCGTTCTGCGCGACATCCTGCGCGAGAGGACGGGGGGGACCCTTCCGCGGATGCTCGCTTCACCCGTCACGACGAGCCAGGTCGTCGCGGGAAAGGTCGGGGCGGCGTTCGCGATCACGATGATCTCGTGCCTGATACTGCTTTTAGTGAGCCGGATAGGCTTCTCCGTCGATCTCGGCGACCTGCCGGCGCTGCTGCTGCATACCGTCGCGACGATACTGATGTGCACCGGCGTTATGACCTTTCTCTACGGAGCGATCAGCAGCGAGAGGGCGGCGGACGCGGTCATGTCGGTGGTGATCATCGCCATGGCCCTGTTCGGCGGGAGCATGGTGCCGTACGAGCAGATGCCTTCGGCCCTACAGGCGGTGGGTAGGTTCTCACCCGTCTTCTGGGCGGCGGACGGGATGAAGCGGATCTTCCTCTTCGACGCCGGAATTTCCGATATCTCCGTCCATCTGGCAATACTCGCCGCACTGGGTGTATGCTCGCTGATACCGGGTACGCTCCTGATACGGAGCCGGATCGTGAAGGGGGGGTGGTGAGCATGAGAAGGGGCAGGGCATGGACGGTATGGAAGATAGCGGCGTGCGATTTCAGGCTCACGATGAGGGAGAAGAGCGCGGTCCTCTGGATATTCCTCATGCCGCTCGCATTCATCACATTCTTCGGGCTTTCCTTCGGCGGCGGGTCTGGGAGGACCCCTCTCGCCACACTGACCGTCGAAAACAACGACGGAGGATTTCTCTCCGCCGATCTCGTATCCCTTCTCGAGGGGGAGAACTACTTCATACAGATGAGCGACACCCTGCCGGATGGCGCCGACCCGGTCAGGACGCTCGTCATCCCGGAGGGATTCACCGACGGCGGGCTCGGGCGCGGGAAGGTCGAGCTGGTCCTCCTGAGGGAGAGGGGCTCGAACGAGAACGCCGGCCGGGCCGCGTCGGCGGCCGTTTTCAGGAGCCTCGCCCGGCTTGTCTCGGGGCTGGTCGAGATAGAGGACGGGCTGATCAGGGAGGGCTCGGAATCGATCGTCATACGGGGGGATACCCTCTACGGGAGCCTCCTTATCGTCTCGAAAGACGGGCCCGGGATGGCCGCGGTCGTGGAGCAGAGGATGGATACGATGCTGGTGCGCCCTTCGAACGTCACCGTCAGGTCGGAGCGTGCAGGAAGGGGTATTGAGATCCCGGGCGGGTTCCAGTCTTCCGTGCCGGGCAATCTCGTGATGTTCGTCCTGATGACGATGCTCTTCAGCGGCGCCGCTATCACCGCCGAGAGGCAGGGCGGTCTGTTGAAGAGGATAGGGATGTCGCCGGCCGGGAAGGGCGATATCGTAGCGGGCAAGCTCCTCGGCCGAATATTCATCGGCGTTGCCCAGATTATCTTTCTCCTCGCCGCCGGGAAACTGCTTTTCCGTATCTCGCTGGGAAACGATATCGGCGGGCTCTTCCTCCTGATGCTTGCCTTCACCTTCGCGATGGGATCGCTGTCGATACTGTTCGGATCGCTCCTGTCGGATCCCGACCAGGTAACGAGTCTCGGGGTGATCACGGCGATGGCGATGTCGGCGCTCGGTGGATGCTGGTGGCCGCTCGAGATGGTCTCGGCGCCCCTGAGGGTGGTCGCCTACTGTCTGCCGACCGGATGGACGATAAACGGTATCCACAGGCTGATATCGTTCGGTATGGGAACCGCCGCCGTCCTTCCGCACATCGCCGTTCTCACGCTCTTCGGTATCGTCTTCCTCGCTGCGGGGGCGAAGCGTCTCAAGTGGGATGTGTGACCGAACCGGGTGGGGCCTGTCGGGGCCTGCCCTGACGATTTAATGTCTTTTCCTTCCGATAAACAGCAGATTCGGGCTGAAGGCGGAGGTCTCGAACCCCCGGTCGCGCAGGACGAGCCGGAAGAAGAGGTTCAGGCCGGCCTGGGCCGCTTCCGCGGCTTTCCCCGCGAGCCTCATCATCTGTCCCCTGCGGTCTATAAAGAAGTCGATCCTGTAAGTGCCGAAGTAGCCGCAGAAAACGGATTCGAGCCGACCGGGGTCGAACAGGGATTCGAAACTCTTAATCCGCATGATCTCCCTGTTGTGCAGCGGGATCAGCCTGGGGCAGAAGAGGAGGGCCTGGAGGTAGTTCGCCCCACGCATGTTCGGGATGCTCACGACGAGGGTGCCGCCCGGACGCAGAAGCCGGAGATGCCTCTCTATCGCCTTGCCTGGATCGTCGAAATGCTCTATGAATCCCCTCGACAGGACGATGTCGAATCGATCGCCGAACCTGGCGCCGAGTCCGTCGTCGAAGAGGTCCGCCTCTATCACCTGACCCGGATCGATGCCGCTGCGGGCGAAAAGCTCCCTGTTCGCCGCCGCTCCTTCAGGCGAGTACTCGAGCCCCCAGACTTCGCAGCCCAGTTCCCCGTTCATCCTGATGAGATGCCTGCCCGGAGCGCTTCCTATCTCGATCGCCCTGATCCCCTCTCCTGACGGGAGGAAGGCGGGATAGATCACCTTTAAGAGCATGTGATTCTCGTAGCTCCTCATCATCTCCACTATCGAAGGACCGAGGATCTTCTTCGCCGCCCTCACGAATACTGTAGCGCCTGTTTCCTTCCTGCCGGCATGGACGGAGTCCCAGTATTTCCTGTCGGGAGTGTTGCTCATCCGCTGTTTCTTTCGCTGGCGGTGTAGAAGGTCTCGCCGTTGTGGACGTCCGGCCTGACAGAACCTCTCTCGATCATGATGCCGAGGAGCTTGATGACTCCCTGGATCGGGACTCCCAGCGCCCGGTGGATATCCTCGGCGGTGCAGGGCCGCCTCTCGATCATCGAGAGTATGCGGTCCGCAGACGCGAATTCCTCGTGGCTGCCTCTCGCTCCGACCGAGGCGACGATCTCGCATTGCGGCCCGAACGATTCGCAGATGCCTTCGAGGCGTCTGCGCGAAAGCGGGGTGATCCCGTTCTCGGTGCCGGGACGTACGGCGGTGTTGAGCTGGATCGAGTCGACCCTGTGCTTCCCGATGAATGCGGCGAGCGCCTCGAGGTCGTCGTCGCCGGTGTTGTAACCCTCGAGCAGCAGGATCTCGAACAGCACCTTCCCCTGGTATTCGTCGAGGAAGGTGCCTAGGCCCTCGATCATCCTGTCGAGGG
>JAUWMD010000147.1 GCA_030613345.1 Candidatus Krumholzibacteriota bacterium | reverse complement strand
CAGAAGATCGACAAGAAATATATCGAAGAGAACTTCGACGGCGTCTACCACCCCGACTATCATGCCGCTCTTCCCGAGGGTGGAAGTGATAAGTCGAAGTGGGAGGAGGGGACCCTCATGCTGTTTATCTACGACGCGTCGAAAGGGCAGGTCGTCTGGTACGGCACTGCGCAGACCGAGGTATACAAGCGTGCGGTGGACGGCCTGTGGCAGAAGAGGGTTGCGGATATCGTCGCCCAGCTGCTCGACAGCCTTCCCGCTAGAGGGCAGTAGAGTCTCCGGCCGCAAGTCCCGGGAAATCCTTATGCCGGCCTGTGCGATGATCGTCCGTTTCATCGTCCCTGCAGGAGTCTCTCCCGTGACGAGTAGTATCGGCAGGTAAAGAAAGGATAACGACTATGTCATCGAAAGAAAACCTGGAGGCCGCATTCGCAGGCGAGAGCCAGGCGAACCGCAAGTACCTCGCGTTCGCAAAGAAAGCCGACACTGATGGATACCCGCAGGTAGCGAAGCTCTTCCGCGCCGCTGCCGAGGCCGAGACGATCCATGCCCATGCCCATTTCAAGGTTCTTGGCGGTGTAGGCGATACTGCCTCGAATCTCGTCGACGCAGTCGAGGGCGAGGGGTACGAGTTCAGGGAGATGTACCCGAAGTTCGTCGAGGAAGCCGAGGCCGAGGGCAACGATGCAGCCTTGAGGTCGTTCCGTTTCGCGCTTGCCGTCGAAGAGGTCCATCACGGCCTCTACGAGAAGGCCCTCGAGGCGGTCAAGGGTGGGGGAGATCTGCCCGGTACGCCTATTCACGTATGCCCCGTATGTGGCAACACCTTTGAAGGTGAGCCCCCCGACAAGTGCCCCGTCTGCAATGTCCCGAAGGATAAGTTCTTTGAGGTAAAGTAGACAGGGATCTTACCGTTCGCAATTACAGGGGCTGCAGTACCACCCTTTAGAATATGCTGGACAGAAGGTGTTTTTCCGCTGAGAATGGCGGGAAAGGGAGGTTTTACTATGAGACAGAGGATTATTATCGCGGCAATCCTGTTTGCCGCGCTTCTTGTATCGTCTTCCGCGTCCGCGCTCGACTGGCCATTCAGGATCGAGGCGGGCGACACGGTCATCACGATCTACATGCCGCAGATCGAGTCCCTGAACGGCGATATGGTCACCGCCAGGTCGGCGGTCTCGATTTCTGTTCCCGCGGTGGAGACACCCGTATTCGGCGCAGTATGGTTCGAGTCTTACGCTCTGACGGACCGCGAGTCGAGAACGGTGGTCCTCTCAGACGTGAAGATAATGGGGGCGAGGTTTCCTTCTCAGGAGGGAAAGAATCAGGACAGGTTCGGGGAACTTGCCCGAAAGGAGATCGAGGACTGGGAGTTCCTCATCACACTTGATGACATGAACGCCATGCTCGAATATGTCGACAAGCAGAATATCGCGGTGGAGGGGATGAAGAACGATCCGCCGAAGATCTATGTCAAGAGTACTCCTGCCGTTCTCATCCTCATAGATGGTGAGCCGAAGGAACAGGATCTCGAGAATACCGATCTGAAATACGTGGTCAACACCGCTTTCTTCATAGTCTACGACAAGAAGAGCAAATCGTACTATATGAGGGGAGGCCCCTGGTGGTACTCCTCGAAGAAGGTCGATTCTGGATATGCCCCGGTCGACAAGGTGCCTGACGAAGTGGCGAAACTGGCCGAAGAGGCGGAGAAGGCCGCGGCGGAAGACGCCGCCGCTGCTGCCGCCGCGGCGGCTGAAGCCGGAGAGGACCCTCCGGCCGATCCCAAATCAGAGTTTGCGGACCAGTCGCCGCCCGAGATCATCATCTCGACCGAGGCTGCCGAACTGATCGTTACCGAAGGTGAGCCTGAATTCGCCGCCATCGAGGGCACCGAGCTGCTCTACATGACCAACACCGATTCCGATGTTTTCATGGACCTCAAGGGCCAGCAGTACTTCACACTGATATCGGGCCGCTGGTATATCGCGGCGTCGATGACGGGCGAGTGGAAGCATGTCGATTCAGGTGACCTTCCCGGGGATTTCGCGAAGATACCCCCTGATTCCCGGAACGGTCACGTCCTTGCCAGCGTCGCCGGCACAGATCAGGCGCGAGACGCCGTTCTCGACATGTACGTGCCGCAGACGGCCGAGGTGGACAGGAAAGAAGCGACCGTAAAGGTGGAATACGACGGCGAACCGAAGTTCGAGAAGGTCGAAGACACTGAAATGACCTATGCGGTCAACACTTCGAGCGCCGTGATCAGGGTCGGCAGCAGTTACTACTGCTGTGATGAGGCGGTCTGGTTCGAGGCAGCGGCGCCGGCCGGGCCCTGGGCAGTCTGCGTAGAGGTGCCCGATGCGATCTATACGATCCCGCCGAGCTGCCCCATATATAACGTGATCTATGTCTACGTCTATGATTACTCGCCCGAGGTCGTCTATACCGGATATACACCGGGCTACACCTGCTCGTATGTATACGGCGGCACCGTAGTCTATGGAACGGGCTGGTACTACAGGCCATGGTACGGCGCCTATTACTATCCGCGTCCCGTCACATGGGGATACGGTGTCCACTGGAATCCGTATACCGGCTGGGGTTTCTCCGTCGGTATCAGGTTCGGCGGCCCGTACGGGTGGTTCAGGATCGGATGGGGATCTCCCTACAGGTACTGGGGCCCGAGAGGCTACAGGCATGGCTACAATCGAGGCTACAGGCATGGATACCGCCACGGGGCGAGACATGGCTACCGCGCCGGCTACGCGGCGGGGCAGCGTAGTGGCGGATCAAACAATATGTACAAGAACAGGTCCAACGGAGTGAAAAGAACAGGGGACGTCCGTACCGCCGACAAGAGACCGGCCGGCACTCCCTCGACGAGGGACAGGCAGCAGGCAGGCAACAGGAGCAACACCTATGCCGACAAGAAGGGGAATGTTTACCAGAACAACCAGGGTAACTGGGAAAAGCAGGGAGGCTCCAGGGACAAGTCCGCCCAGCAGCCAAGCAACGCCTCGAAAAGCGATCTGAATAATCAGAAGGCGGCGAGGGACAAAGGCGCCAGCAGCAATCAGTACCAGAGAGATAAATCGACCAGTCAGCGCGACACGCGCCAGACTACGACCGGACAGAGGGACACGGGCCAGAAAAGCTCCGGCCAGAGGGACACGCGCCAGACGACGACCGGCCAGAGGAACACGCGCCAGAAGAGCAGCAGTCAGAGAAGTACGAGATCCACGAGCAGCGGCCAGCGAAACACGAGGTCGAGCAGCAGCAGGCGCAGCTCGGGGGGTGGGGGGAGGAGAAGATAAGTCTCCGGCAGGCCTATTCCGGTTTGACTTTGTAAGCGACTATAGTGTATATAGACCTAGTCAATCAGTCAGTTTGTAACCGTTCCTTTTAAACTGGAGGTAATTCCCATGAGGAAGACCTGTCTCGCTATCGCACTCGCCGTTCTCATGACCGTTCCCGCCGCCGCGTTCGCGCAGGAGGCGCTTATCGAGGTGCTTCACTCGGATGTCAGGGCAGAGAAGGTTGCGCTCATCACCGAGATGATGATGTTCACCGATGAGCAGGCCGAGGCCTTCTGGCCTGTCTACAGGGATATGGAGAACGAAGGCGGCAAACTGACCGATCAGCGGCTCGCACTGATCAAGGAATACGCGGAAAACTACGATGAGATGACCGACAAGGTGGCGATAGATATCATGAAGAAGGCATTCACCCTTCGCGAGAAGAGGCTTGCCCTCGAGAAGAAGTACTACAAGAAATTCTCGGCTGCCCTCGATCCGATCACGGCGGCGAAGTTCTACCAGATCAACCACGAGATCAACATGATGATCGACATCCAGATCTCGGCAGGGCTGCCGTTCATCAAGTAGTATTATTAAAAATTCAGGCATTCTGGGAGGAAAGCAGGAAGGGAGGTCCTGGAGATGACAGTGAAGATGAAACGCGGAGTGGGCGCGGGGCATGTCCTCGCGGCGGCGTTCGGAATCATGCTGATCGTCATGGGCGGATGCGCGCCCGATTCCGGATTCAACAGCATTTCCGACTACGACGTTGTTGTGACGCACTATGACCCCGAGGCGGATTACCAGACATACACGACATTCGCCGTCGCCGATACGGTCGCCCATCTCGGCAACCCGAGCGGGTCCGACGACGGGATATCGAAGGCTATCGACCCGATAATCATCGACGAGATCACGGCGCAGATGATCCGGATGGGGTACACGCTCGAAAGCGATCCAGAGAATAACCCGCCCGACCTGTTCATGCTGCCCGGGATCACGGTCTCGACATGGACCGGGTACGTGCCCGGCTATCCGTGGTATCCGGGGTATGGTTGGGGTGGGTGGTACCCGTATTACCCCTGGTATCCCGGCTATATGCCCGGCTATACCTACTCGTACGACACGGGGACGATCATCATAGATATGGCTGATGTTGCTACTCTCGACGGGGAGACCGGGGATATCGAGGTCATCTGGACCAGCGGTATAACCGGAGTAGTCAGCGGCTCGTCGTCATCGAACTATGACAGGGTCGAGGGCGGCATCAGGCAGGCCTTCGACCAGTCGCCGTACCTGAAGAAGAAGGACCAGTGAAAGCAGGAACGACTGCATATCGGGAAAGGAGAATATTATGAGAACGATTCTTGCGGTTTTTCTGGTCCTGGTTCTTTTCTCTGGAGCAGTTAAGGCCGATGACGCGATAGGCGTCGTAACTTACGACGTCTCGTTCCCCCTCGGGGAAGTGAAGGACTATATCGACAAGACGAGCTGGAGGGGCTTCGGGCTCGAGGGAAGATGGCTCACGAGCCCCAATATCACACTGGGGCTGTCATGGCACTGGAACACCTTCTACAAGGCAACAGGTGAGATGATCGAGATCACCAACGGCCATGTGACGGGCAACCAGTACAGGATCCTCTACGGTTCGCCGATCATGGCCACGGCGTTCTGGTATCCGAATTCGCCGCTGGACAATCCCGATTTCATGCCGTACCTCGGTCTCGGCGCCGGGACGATCTGGATGAAGGAGCGCCTCGAGATAGGCATAGTAGCGTTCGAGGAGAGCAGCTGGCATTTCGGACTCACGCCCGAGGCGGGGATCATGATCCCGGTCGGTTACTACACCAGTTTTATCGCCAGCGCGAGATACAACTACGCATTCAAGAGCGGAGATTCCCCCGAATACCAGTGGTGGACCGTAAGCGTGGGATTCGCCTGGACGAATTAGCGAGGAGGACGATAGGGAATGCTGAGAGGGAAATTCACAACGATTGCCGTCATCGCCGTAGTCCTGACGGCGTCGCTTGCCGGCGGCGCTTTGGCCCAGAGCGGAGTCCTCGTCACCGTTCTCGGCGGATACCAGTGGGGCGGCACGTTCAAGGGATGGGACGGCGAGGCAAAGCTCAATGACGCTGGCAGCTGGGGCATCGCTATCGATATACCGGTAAGACCCGACACCTACGTCGAGCTTATCTACACGAGGCAGGTCACCGATCTCTCGTACAGGGAGTACGGTACAGGTCAGCTGGAGCCTGCAAATGAACTCTTCGACATCGCCGTCGAGTATTACCAGATCGGAGGGCTCTACACGATGCACAAGGACGGCCCGAGGCCGTTCGGGACGATGTCGATCGGAGCGACGAGATTCGCGCCCCAGTCGTCGATATACAATTCCCAGTGGAAGTTCTCTGCGGTGCTCGGCCTTGGAATGCTTGTACCGGCCACCGAGAGGATCGGTTTCAGGCTGCACGCGAGGCTCCTGCTTCCGTTCATGTATACCAGCGGAGGCATGTGGTGCGGGGGAGGCGGATGCTCGGTCGGTGTCAGCGGCGGCAGCGCCGTGGTGCAGGGCGACGTCGCCTTCGGTATCGTGATCAGGTTATAATACGACTTCGGATTTTTGATATTTTATGACGGGCCGCCATCGGGCGGTCCGTCTTTTATTTTTCCCTGTTAATTTTTCCCCGGCCGTCCGATAATTCCGTACGAAGAGGACGGATCATGTAACCGGGGAGCGATATATGGCTGAAAACCACTCGACGTCGAGAATACTCATCACATTCGCCGCGTTCATCGTAATCGTGGCGGGTATGAAGGCGGCCGGCTCGATCGTCGTTCCATTCCTGCTCGCACTCTTTCTTGCAGTGATCTGCTCCTCGCCTGTCTCCTGGATGGTCCGAAAAGGCCTCTCGGCGTGGCTGGCGATACTTATCGTGCTCCTTGTCATTATCGCCGCCAGCTCTTTTGTCACCGGATTCCTTGGCGCCTCGATAGGGGATTTCGTGAGGTCTTCCCCGCGATACACGGTGGCCCTCGAACAGCGCTTTTCCGGGATATATCAATGGCTCGAGGGCCGGGGCGTCGATACGAGCAACATCGATCTTCTGGGAAGGATCGATGCGGGAATGGTCATGGGGTATACCGCAACGGTGCTGAACAGTCTCAAGGACGTTCTGGCCAACGGATTCCTCATCATCGTAACGGCCGTTTTCATGCTTCTCGAGGCATCGAGTTTTCCGAAGAAACTCGGGGAGATCCTCGACGATCCCGACAGGACGACACCCCATTTCGAGAAATTCAGTGATGAGATCAAGCGTTACCTGGCA
>JAUWMD010000305.1 GCA_030613345.1 Candidatus Krumholzibacteriota bacterium | reverse complement strand
AACGCCGCGACGATGACGAGCGATATCTCCTTGCCCATGATCGAGAAGATCCCCAGCGTGATGAGAACGTCGTGTATCAGCGCGACGATCGCGCCGATGGCGAACTTGAATTCGAATCGCCACGAGATATATACGAGGATGCCGAAGAGCGAGATGACAATCGCCGCCCAGGTCCTGTTCTTCAGCTCTTCTCCGATCTTCGGGCCGACCGTCTCGGTACGGCGAAGTTCGATCTCGCGATCGGGGAACCGCGCTATTACGGCATCATGGAGCTTGCCGACGGCTTTGGCCTCGATACCCATAAAGGGCAGGTTGAACGCGACGGTGCTTTCGGTCTCGCGTGTCAGCTCGATGATCCCGACGCCATGCTTTTTGACGACTTTTTTCAGCGTCTCGATCGGAGGGATAGAGTCGGCGCTGACTATGACGAGATTGCCGCCCTCAAATCCTTCCGAGAGATCGGGTTCGAGCTCGCGGGACGATACGACCGCCCAGCCGGAGCCGGGCCAGGCCGTGTTGAGGGCTTCGAGCAGCATCTCTGCCGCAAGCCCCTCCTCGCTGACCCTCTCGATCGTGATGAGGTACTCGTTATGCGCCCCGAACTCCTGTATATCTCCGCCCTCGTAGCCGGCCGCCTCGACCGTCTCGCGCAGATCCCCGATCGGAACGGGCTGATCGAACCTGATCTGTACGAGCGTGCCCCCCTCGAAGTCGATGCTCAGATCGGGGCCGCCCTTTATCGCGAGCGAAATGAGACCGGCAACGATCACCACCCCCGACAGGATGAACGCCTTGTACCGGAATCCCGTGAAATTTATATGTGTCTCACCGAAGAACTTCATCTCTTCTCCTCGTCGGAATGACCTCTTATATACTGAGTTTCTGTACGCGTCCGCTCCTCGTCCACAGGTTGAATATCAACCGGCTGAACACGAGTGCGGTGAACATACTTGCGATGATGCCGATGCTCAGTGTCGTCGCGAAGCCCTTGATCGGCCCCGTTCCGAACTGCCAGAGCACGACGGCCGTGATCAGGGTCGTCAGGTTGGCATCGACGATCGTCGTGAAGGCCCTTTCGTAGCCGGCATCGATAGCCGACCTGATCGTCTTGGCCTTCCTGATCTCCTCCCTTATCCTCTCGAAGATCAGCACGTTGGCGTCGATCGCCATACCGATCGTCAGGATCACCCCGGCGATGCCGGGCAGCGTCAGCGCCGCGCCGAGATAGGCGAGCGCCCCGAAGAGGATGAGAAGGTTGAACACAAGGGCCATCGACGCGATACCGCCGGAGACCTTGTAGTATATCATCATGAAGAGGATCACCGTCGCGAGGCCGAGCAGCGCCGCCCGGACGCCCTGGCGGATCGAGTCGGATCCGAGGCTCGGGCCGACCGTCCTTTCCTCACGCAGGATCAGATCTGCGGGCAGGGCGCCGGCGCGGAGGATGACCGAGAGGTCCCTCGCCTCCACATCGGTGAAGCTGCCCTCGATATATCCCCGTCCGTCAGGAATCTTCGACCTTATGACGGGGTAACTCTTTATCTTGCCGTCGAGGACGATCGCCGTGAACCGCCCGACGTTTCTGCCTGTAAATCTCGCCAGCTCGCGGCCGCCCTTTCTGTTGAACTCGAAGGAGACGATCAGGCGGCTGGGGCTCTGCGGATCGGGCTGGGGAACGGCCGTCTTGAGGTTCGCTCCCGTTACCATGTCGTCCTTCGAGCGGAGGAAGAGGTACTTCGCCCTGCCGCCCTCGGGAAGGGTAATCCACTCGTCGAACCACATGAAACCGGCGTTGTCGGGGATCACTTTCTGAACCTCGGCCTGTGCGAGGAGATTGCGTACCCTTGGAATGTTGTCCTCGTAGACGACGAGCCAGTCTCGATAGAAATCGAGAAGAAGCGAGGTGAACGGCCTGTCCTTGTTGATCGTCTGGAGAGGAAGCGAGCCCAGCGGCGCGTCCGGCATCTGCGCGAGCATCAACGAATCGGACACGAACGACGGCGGAGGCGGCGGAACCATCGAATCGGCCGCGGCAGCCGAGTCGGGGAACTCGAGGGCTCCCATTCCGGCGTCTACCGGCTCGGCCTCGACTTCCACGAGCGAATCGCCAAGTTCGGACTTCAGGGCGCGGTCGATCGCACCGAGGAGGTTCGCTACCTCTACCTGCTGCATGACGAGACGCCACTCGAGCATCGCCGTCTGGCCGATCAGCCTCTTGGCCCTCTCTGCGTCCTGGAGGCCGGGCAGCTGGACGATGATCCGCTTTTCGCCCTCCCTCTTGATATCGGGCTCGGCGACGCCGAATTGGTCGACCCTGTTGCGGATGACCTGCAGGGCGCGGTCGACGACATCGGCCTTTTCGTCGTCTGCGAGCTGGGAATCATCGACCTCGAGGACAAGGTACATCCCGCCCTTGAGGTCCAGGCCGGGCTTGATGGCCTTGCTGATCAGCCTGTCGTAGTCCTCGGGATCCTCGATCTCCATTGCGTCCCGCTCGGCCGGCTTCATCGTCACAACCCTGAAGGTCGGATACAAGGCCCACAGCGACGCTATGAGCACTATAAAGACCAGTATTACCTTGAACCTGAGATTCTTGTTCACATTTCCTCGCTTTAAAATTATCCAGATCCGAATGAAATATGATTCGGGGGGCCCGCTCAGGGCACACTTATCCCCAATCTGGTATAGAGAGAATAATTTAGTACATTTGGGAGCGCACAGTCAAAGGGAAAATGA
>JAUWMD010000066.1 GCA_030613345.1 Candidatus Krumholzibacteriota bacterium | reverse complement strand
CAGCACGACAGCCGCCCCCGGTACAGCGTTGCCGTTCGCATCGAGTGCGGTGACCGTGACAGCGGTCACATCGGTCCCGTTGGCAAGTAGCGTCAGCGGAACGGCCCCTATAGTCGATACCGCCAGGTCCACATCGCCGGCAGTGAATGTGATTCCGATTATATCTTCCAGAAGGGTGCCGTCAGCGGTGGCGCGAATATTCTTGGGTTCAGCCACAGTCGATCTGACCGACCCGGTCGCCTCTCCGGCAGCGTCGGTCACAACGGCAGGCTGCGTGATCGTATTGTCCGAGCCCGTCACAGTAAGCACTACCGCAACGCCAGAAACAGCGTTGCCGAATTGATCCCTGGCCGTGACGGTTATGCCGATCTCATCGATGTCGTTCGCGATTGCCGTCGCCGCATCAGTCTCTATCGATGATGCCGACGTATCGGCGGCTGCGTTATCGACGTAGACGATCGTATTGGCCGACTGAAGAAGAGGCAACACACCGTCATTGTCGAGAAATACCAGGAAATACCCGGCCGCTGTATTCTTGATGGTATGCCTGAAATCGACTTCGGCCGCGCGCGATCCCGACGCGATCACGAGCTCGGTCAACGTCGTACCATGATCGTCCTTGTCGTAGAAACTGCCGCCGCCTGCGAGCAGCGTAATCGTCTGGTTCGCAGCGGGCGCGCTGGGATTCCCGAAAGTATCGACCGTACGAAGGATATATCGGCCGAACTCACCGGCCGTGATGGTCGAGTCCACGGGTGAGATTACAAGCCTTGCCGGATCTCCTGCCACGACATTCACCGTCGGAGATGAGGCGATGGCCACAGGTGAGGCGGCGAGAGGATCGGACTGCACGGTAAATACGACGTCCGCCTCGATGTCCGTCTGGACGTCAGCGGCGCCGGAAGAGGAGCCCGACACGTCCCCGTAGACGATGTCGACCGTCTCGCCTACCGAGAGAGTGTCGACGTTTATCGTGATGTTTCTTCCGGTTATATCGATCGGAGTAGTACCGTTAGCGGTGACGTAGCCAGCAGATGAACTCGACAATATCTGGGGAACCGACCATCCCGAGGGGATGACGAGCCTTACGACCCCGGTCGAGAAATTATCGGTGGCGGTGTACGTGATCGTCCAGGTTCCAGATGAACCGGCCGCTACATCCGAGGATGGGATTATTATGGCGGTGCCGCTGCCCGGCTGGGCATGCGCCGCCGTAGAAAAGAGAATTCCCGGAAGGAGGCATACTGCGAGCAAAATCCCCTTCAGGACTCTTTTCTCCGGCTTTCCAGCCGGTCTTCCAGTGGAAGTCTTATGAATCGGTCCGGACATGTTTCACCGGTACAGGGGCAAGGTACATGCCACATTCAGAACCGTGTGAACCGGCCCTGAAGAAGCTAATCAGTCCGTATGAGGACATACCCACCCAGTGCCCTTTTCAGGCTCAGGGGTATGTTTGGGGCTCGCTAACTGCTGTTTTTGCAATATGTTATACCACAAGCGACCCATACATCGGCATTTTGGGGCCGATTACCCACCGCAGGCGCCAAAGCCTCTTTTCCATGCCGGGGCTCCGTGCCGCAGAATACAGCAGCCGATTCAGTACAAACTAGCACAAACCGGGGCAAATTGCAACATTCTGTCACAGGCTAAGCCTCCGATTTACAGGATGTTAAGAATTCTGTCAGGATCCGGTCGGCTGTCACTCGACCGATATGACAGAGTTATATCCACCGAAACCATCGTCGGTCGTCGTCGGATTTGCAGGATCGGGTATCCATTCGTCACCATCGATGATGAACTTGTATTCGTACTTTCCAGGAGGAAGTGGCAGTACGATCGTCCACATCCCCGATCCGTCACGATCGTAGAGGGGGTCGGCCGTCATCGACCAGTTGTTGAATGATCCCGCTATGTTGACCTTCTTGACCTTGGTGGAATAGAGGGAAAATCTCACTCCCTCCGGGGTGATCTGGGGACCGGCAGCTGGCTCCACGCTTCCAGCGGGGCCTCCAGCAAAGCCGCACCCGGTGGAACAGAACGCCGCTGCGGCAAGGACAAGGATCACGATTATTCTGTATTTTCTCATGATTACGGCACTATCAGCAGATTTGCCTTCCCTCCCCATGGATCGTCCGCGACTCTGGGATTGGCGGGGTCGAGGATCCTCTGAGTCTCGTTCAACAGAAAATAGTAACGGTACCTTCCCGGCGGCAGTTCCTGCACAAGGCTCCAGACGTCGCGTTTGCCTTTTTCCATCAGGCCGACGAGCACCTCGCCCTGTCCGGCATCCCCCGCTCCCCAGTTGTTCCAGTCGCCGGCGCCCTGGAGTGTCCTGGCGGAGGAAGCCGGATACCTGAATTCGATCTTTTCCTCCTTCAGAACCGGAGATTCGACCGATTTATCGATATAGCTGCATGAGCCTGCCGCCAGAAGCAGCACACAAGCCATAACAACTACTCTCAATATAACAGTTACCTTCATTCATCCTCCGAGAAATCGATTCTATCAGAAGGAAAATCCAGCTTCAAAGCTCATTCTCCACTCCTCGGCGAGGGATTTCTCCGCCCTGCCCAGTTCTTCCAGCAGATAATCCTCACTGTAATGAGTGACCCATCGGAAAAGGTCCTGGTCAAGAAGGTAGCTCTCTCTCCCATCCCCTGTGAAGTCGAAATACCACCTGTCGAACCTGTGAGGTGCGACACCCACACCTAGTGCAGCCCAGCCGGAGCCGCCGAGGGTGCCGCGGAGACCTGCCCAGAAGTCGAGAAAACTGCTGTCACCGACCCAGCGATCGTCCCTGTACGAGACATACCTCAGATCGGCATGGACGGAAAGAAACGATCCCGCGCGGATACCTTTTCCACCAGAGATCTCGAACACGCTCCTTGCCGCATCGCTGTCCCAGTTCGCCTTTGCGGTGAGGTAACCTTCCAGGTGATAAGGGCCGGGTATGTCCTCTACCCCGCTCTCTTCGATGCTCAACGCTGCTCTCCACATCCTCTTCGAATCGACGAACTGCAATAGCTCTGTCCGCAGCATATCGCCGTCGAGCCAGAAGTTCGGGCTCTGCAGCCAGAAGTTCCTGCCCATCCCGCCATCCCCGCCGAACTCGATCAAGTCGACCTTCAGGTCTATCTTCATCCTGTCTGTTGTATATTTCACACTCGCATCGAATATATCCATCCTCGTGTCGTCCCAGCCATGAGGACCTATAAGTTCAGGATTCCGCTTTATCGTCGTACGATTCCACCCGAGCAGTCCCAGGAACGGCCCCTTCAACCAGGAGACCTCAGCAAGAGCCTTGTATCCTTCCTCCCACTTCATTTTATAATATACAGATCTAATATTAGACTCAGGATGATAGTAATCATGATCCGCACGAGCTTTGAGCCTGGTCTGACCGGTAAGATACTGGGTTTTAAACTTAGGCCAATCCTTCCTCTCAAACTCAAGAAGAAGGCCGTGAGAAATTCTCTCTTGGTAGAGATCCGTAAAATGGTATCCCTCGTCCCACCAGTATCTTTCTCCGGGGCCACAGTCGTGCCTGAACATGTACTCCAGCATCACTGGTTTGATGGAACCCTTCAAAGATGCACCGATCATATCCTTGTCCTCCGGATTCCCGTCGAACCAAAAATAAGGCTTATCTTCAAGTGCCGACCTGTACCCATCGATCCTGTTCGCGAAGAAGACACGGCCCTCGACCGAGTTCTCCCATCCTGCCGACACTTCAGCGCCCCTGCAGAAAAGGTCAAGAGGGTAGGCGTAGGGCCCGACATCGGTAAACAACGACAGGGGGTCGTCGAATCCGACCCTTCCAGACCTGTGGAAGGCGCCGAGCCTGAACTTCTCCGTCACCCATTCGCCCTTCGCCCTTACAAGATATGCCTTTATCGGGTTTTCCGCCGTCGTCTCGTATTCCGCCCCGATGAGGATGTTGCCTCGCAGGGACCCGTCGATCTCGCCGTCAACCCCTGCCGAGGCTGTAAAGAGGCCGTAGTCCTCCACGGCAGTCGCAGTCAGGGCCCCGTAAGGATTGTATATCTCGTCGATCTTCCTCTCTCCCGCTGCGGTGACCTCGTATATGATATCGTAGACGCCGTCCTCCTCGACGAATATAAAGAATGTATTGCCTTCGGCGTCCCTGTTCGGGTTGTCCGGGTCGGGGATGTTCTCGCCGTCGACAACAAACATATACCTGTATCTGCCGGGAACGAGATAGAGCCTGACCTCCCAGGCTCCACCGCGCTTCACCATGCCGTCCATCGTCGGGTTCCAGTTGTTGAAATCACCGGTAAGGTATACCTTCGCCGCACCGGGATACTCGAAGCGGAAGATGACCTCCTCCTCGTCGACCTCGATTGCGGCATACCCTGCCGATGCCGCAGCTAACGTGCAGGCGAATATCAACGTCCAGTATGCCGCCTTGAAACGGTCCATTCTCTATATCCCTCCGAGCCAGATCCTCGTATAGAACGAGACCGTCCTGTCTCTGTATGTCACCTGTGGAACAGGATCGTAGTTGAGAGCGGCATATGTCGAAACGGGGATATAAGTGCCCGCAGAGGCTCTGAACACGAACCTCTTCCCGCCTCTCATCTCGATGTCGGCTGAATAGAACCCCTCAATGGAACGCTCGAGATAGACAGAGCCTCCGAGCGTCCATCTCCTTCCCAGATTGATGCCGGCTTCCGTGAGGAACGAGAACTCGCTCATTCCTCCCGTATCATCGATCCTCGCCGTCGTGAGCAAACGCGTCAGGCTGTTGTCGTCGACGGTGGAGATGAGCAGCACTGGGCGGCTGCCCTCCGCGAAGAAGGCCCTCGCTGTCGTCTCGAGGCCGCCCTTCAGTCTTGTCCAGAAGGAGGTCTCTAGGACACCACCACCCCTCCCTGAGTCGTAGTCATACCTGTCCGCCGCCTTAAGCGACAAGAGCGAGGCGAGTTTTGCGTGCTTCCACCACATCTCTACGTAGCTCTCCACGTACCCGGAGGACACTTCGCCGATCTGGTCGATAAATCTATCCCCGGAATAACGGTAACCGGGGGTCAGGCCGAATGTCCCCTTCCCGCCCGCGTTCCACTCGAACCCCGTCCACTCCGCGGCCAGCGCGCCGTCGGAAGGCAGGCCCGCGCTGAAGTTGCCCCATTTCATCGCATCGAGATCGAGGCCGAGCATGTCTTTTTCAAAGTCGCTCCACTGGCTCGCGGATCTGGCGAACTCCATGTTGAACCTGCCGCCCGCAAAATCGAATCCACCGTCCAGCCCGTAGAGCACTGAGAAATCCGACGACCATGACCATGTCGATCTCACATCCGCAATCGTCAACCCTGCATGCCATAGACTGCGCTGGATCCCTCCCTCAAAGAGGTTGAGAAAACTGCCTTCAAACGGCAGAGGCGGAAGTCCGCCATTTTGCTTCTGTTCCCAGGGATCCCTGAATACGGCGCCTGTATAGGTCAAAAGAACTGGACCGGCAGCCAGAGCCGCAATGTCGAATCCCTCGCCGCGCCGCGAGATCAACTGTGAGTCGTTCGAGACAAGAAACATCAGCCTGTTCCGGTTGCGGAAAACACGCTCCCTGAGGAAGAGCTTTCCCGTAACGCGGTCGCGCCAGGTAGCGAAGAGATGACCCTGGTCGATGAAGAACCGGCTCGAGTAGATATCATCGTCCTGGCACCGGAGCCCTGTGGTCCCTTTTATAAAGAAATGGAAATTCTTCGCGAACTGCGCGTCGAACATCAGGGATACTCGATCGGTCAAGTGCGAATATTCCGCGGGATCGTTCCAGGGAAATCCACCAGTGTATTCATCCAGCTTGATACGACTCGTGTACACTCCGCCCCACCGGTAGCTGCTGGAGGAGTCGGGTGGAGCGTCGATATCACCGCATCTCGCACGCCCGGGCGCAAAGAGCCGGGCAAGCAGCGTCAGCGCCATGACGAACATTGTGATTCTGCGGTTGATCCGTATCACTGATAGATCCTCGCCGGCCTGTTGAAGAATATCTCGATCGACGCACCAGCCGTGATGATATTCTCTGCCTCCTGGCCGAAGATGATCGAACCCCTCCACCTGCCCCCGTCCCATCTCGCGCCGCCGTGAACCCGATTCGACGTTATTCCCGCCATTATCTCGAGGGGCAGGGCCGTCCTGAGACCGAATCCGAAATGATCGGTCTCCCTGTCCCCTGTCCGCCTTCGTTCCCAGGAGATCGTAAACCTGTCTTCGTGCAGCCAGGCCACTCCGTAACGCACGGTCCTGTCCCACGGGATGAAGTAGTCAGCCGACCCGAAGCCGGTTTCCGATATGTTTTCTGATGATACAGAGAACGATATGAAAGGCAGGGGCCTTACCATCAGGCCGAGATCGGCGGTCAGCGCGTTGTACGAGAACCTGCCTGCTTCAACGCCACAGGGAACGCAACCTTCATCCAGATCGAACGCCACGCGTCCAGCCCTCAGTGCGCCTCCGATCGATATGAACGATCCTGCCGAACCCGACAGCACGTTAAGCGCGAGCCCCGCCGAAAGCTGTCCCTCTGAGACCCCGTCGTCGTAACTCTTTCTCGAGCCGGCGGCACCGAAGACGATACCCCATCGCTCGAAGCCTCCGGCGAGCTTACCCTCCCACGGCTCTGATCCGCCGCCTGTCTCCATGTAATCGGCGTAAAGGGCGACACCGCCCGTGTTGATCAGACCGGCAGGGTTGACGAACAGCGCCGTAATATCGTCCGCGAGGGGAGAGAACGCCCCGCCCAGGGCCATCGATCTGGCCGATGATATTGTTCCATCGAAACGTTCCGGTTTTTCACCGGAAGCGGCGCCGGAAAGAATGGTAAGCACAGCGGCCGCGATTGCCAGCCGCAGGAAGATCCTGGGACTCTGCCGGATGCCTGGGAACACTTTCAATCCCTGGCTGCCTCGTCGATACGTTTCAGCCCCTCCAGTATGAGATGGTCCATCCTGATATCGAGCAGTATGTCCTCGTGCTCGGGTTCCACATCCGAGAAGAATACGAACTGTCCCTTCTTCCACGGAAGCACCTCGTAGACCACTTCCTTTATCTGTTCGTGTATCGCCTTCTCGAGGGTCTCGTAGTCGAGATATCCTCTGTCGATGAGGATGTTGCCTATCCTTTTTTTGCCGTGATTTTTCTTCATCTCCCCGAGCGCCTCGTCCAGCTGTTTCTCCGATATTATATCGCTCTCTATAAGGAACTTCCCTATCTTCTTCTTTCCCGTATCGATAGTTGCGAAGAGCAGCCCGCCTCCCCTGAACCAGAAACTCGCCACGTTATCTATCGTTATCAGTTTCATCTTCCCCGTCAGCCCGCAGATGCCGGTCACCTGAAAGATCATCGAGGGATCAAGCACCGCAAGGTCGCCGCCCAGGTCCATTTTCTACCTCCTGTCAGTGAGCATCGTGGTTCCTTACCGCCCTCAGGCCTATCGCCGTCTGCGAGACAATGACGGAAAGAAACGCCGCTCCCAGAACCGGGAAAAGGATATTATCGTATGACTCGAGCCGCGCAGGATCACCGAAAGCGGTCCGCAGCAGCAAAAACATTATTATAGCGCCCTGCACCACACCGGCCACCTTTCCGACAAGTGTGGCATGGAGTTTCGGCAACCTTCCCGTCAGCGACAGTATAGCGAGCCCGGCGAAGAATTGCACGTATCTTGCCACAAGTAGAGCGAAAAGCCAGGATGGAACCCTTCCACCAATAAAGAGCCATGTGAATACAGCTATCGTGGCCATGATATCACCGACAGGATCTATCATAAGACCAAAATCGGTCTCCTGCCTGAACCTGCGCGCGACGAAACCATCCGCGACATCTGTCAACTCGGCAGCCAGCCAGAGGATCGCTCCGTACATCACATATCCGTGATTGAAGAGGACTATGACCGGCGGCACGAGGATAATCCTCACGGCGGTCAGCGCATTGGCTGCCTCAAACCGGCAGACCTCGCGCCCGTCCTGCCTGCGAAAGAGGTGCATGTTTCTCAGGGAGAAGATCGCGAACGCGCCGATAACCGGAACGGTCCACAGGACCAGGTCGGCGGCGACCCCCCTCCTTCCAGTCGCAGCCAGTAATACGCAGCATGCGGCCAGCACACAGGCGATCACCGCGAGGAAGCCGAGAATCGATCTCCTCAGTCTATTGCTGCAGGTAATTTCCCTGTCGCCGCTTCCGATGGGTCAGCTCCTCTCCCCGGCTTCTTCCAGGGCCGCCTGCGCGGCGGCGAGGATCGCTACCGGAATCCTGAAGGGAGAGCAACTCACGTAATCGAAACCTGTCCTCTGAAAGAAATTAATTGACGACGGTTCTCCGCCATGCTCACCGCAGATCCCCACTTTGAGTCCTTCCCGCGCTCCCCGTCCCAATTCCACCCCGATCTTCACGAGGGTTCCCACTCCCTCCTGATCGAGCTTCTGGAACGGATTGGCGGGCCAGATTCCCTTTCCTATATAATCGCCTATGAATTTGCCGGCGTCGTCCCTGCTGATGCCCAGCGTCATCTGCGTAAGGTCGTTCGTTCCGAACGAGAAGAACTCGGCCCGCTCGGCGATCGCATCAGCCGTCAGGGCCGCCCTCGGAATCTCTATCATCGTACCGACGAGGTATTCGACCTCGACGCCCCTATCCTCCATTACCTCCGATGCCACACGCCTCACGATTTCCTCCTGCAGCTGATACTCCTTCGCGCTGCCCACGAGCGGGATCATTATCTCCGGGTGCACCTTCCTGCCTTCGGTTGTGAGATCGCATGCTGCCTCGAATATCGCCCTCGCCTGCATCTCAGTTATCTCCGGATAGACTATCCCGAGTCTGCATCCCCTGTGGCCGAGCATCGGATTGGCCTCCTTGAGGAACGCGACCTTGTCGGCGAGCGTGCCGGCGTCGATTCCCATCTTGCCGGCGAGCTCGGCGATATCATCCTCCTCGTGAGGGAGGAATTCGTGCAGAGGCGGATCGAGTGTCCGGATGGTGACCGGCTTCTCTCCCATAGCCTCGAAGATACCGCGGAAATCCTCCCGCTGCATCGGAAGCAGTTTTGCGAGGGCCTCCTTCCTCCCCGATTCGTCCGCGGCGAGTATCATGCGCCTCACCCAGTCGATCCTGTCGCCTTCGAAGAACATGTGCTCTGTCCTGCAGAGACCTATCCCCTCGGCACCGAAAGCAATGGCAGCGGAGGCCTGGTCGGGACGGTCTGCGTTCGCCCTTACGCGCATCGTCCGCAGACTGTTAGCCCAGCCGATCAGTTCCTCGTAGTCGCGGTAGATGACTGAGTCCTTCCTGTCGAGCGTTCCGTCTATGAGGACCTGGATCACCTCGGACGGTTTCGTCTCGATCATCCCCGAGATCACCTCTCCTGTAGAGCCGTCGATTGAGATGTAATCCCCCTCGGAGAGGGTAACGCCGCCCGATACGATCTTCCTCTGCCTGTAATCTATCGATATTTCCTTTGCACCCACGACGCAGACCTTGCCCATCTGCCTGCCCACCAGCGCCGCGTGAGAGGTCGCTCCGCCTGCCGAGGTGAGGATACCGGTAGCGGCGTTCATGCCCCGGATGTCCTCCGGGCTCGTCTCGATCCTTACGAGGATGACCTCTTTTCCGTCCGCTGCCCACTGCTCGGCGTCCTCGGCATTGAAGACGATCTTGCCGGTGGCCGCGCCGGGCCCGGCGTTGATGCCGCGCGCTATCAGCCTGCCCTCATCGCTTGCCCTGCTCTTCTGAGCGGGGTCGAACACCGGCCTGAGCAACTGATTGAGCTGCTCGGGGTCGATCCGCCGGATCGCCTCTTCCTTCGAAATGAGTCCCTCGCGTACCATGTCGATCGCGATCTTGATCGCGGCGAATCCCGTCCTCTTGCCTGCCCTGGTCTGAAGGAGCCAGAGCCTTCCATTCTGTATCGTGAATTCGAGGTCCTGCATGTCCCGGTAATGCCCCTCGAGCTTGAGGCGGATCGCATCGAGTTCACCGTAGATCTCCGGCATCTCGTCCTCGAGACTCGGAACGTCGGCGTCCCCCTTCTGCAGCCTGTTTATCGGCTGTGGGGTCCTGATCCCCGCGACTACGTCCTCCCCCTGGGCCTTCATGAGATACTCGCCGTAGAAGCGGTTCTCGCCCGTGGCGGGATCCCTCGTGAAGGCGACACCTGTCCCCGAATCGTCTCCGAGGTTCCCGTATACCATCGACTGGACGTTGACGGCAGTTCCCCAGTCGTCGGGGATCCCGTTGAGCCTCCTGTAGATGTTCGCCCGATCATTGTTCCACGAGTTGAATACAGCTCCGATCGCGTTCCACAGCTGCTCGCGAGGATCCTCCGGGAACTCGACCCCGGCCTTCTCGACAATCATCGACTTGTACCGCTCGACGAGATCCTTCAGGTCATCCACTCCGAGATCCACGTCCTGCTCGGCCCCGACCTCCTCCTTCTTTGCCCGCAGGATCTCCTCGAATGGATCCCCCGCATCCTTGTCGGTCTGCTTCATCTCGAGTACGACATCGCCGTACATCTGCACGAAGCGCCTGAAGCAGTCCCACGCGAACCGCTCATCCCCGCTCTTCTTCGCCAGCCCTTCGACCGTCTCGAGATTGAGCCCGAGGTTGAGCACCGTATCCATCATGCCCGGCATGCTCACACGCGCGCCCGAACGAATGGACAGCAGCAGCGGATCGACCGGATCGCCGAATCTCGCGCCCATCGTCATCTCGATCCTTTCGATCGCCGACATTACATCGGCCTCGAGGCCTTCCGGATATTTCCCACCGTTTTTATAGAAATATGTACAGACACCTGTAGAGATAGTAAAGCCTGCAGGCACGGGAATACCCGTACTGGCCATCTCGGCCAGGTTAGCGCCTTTTCCACCGAGCAGATCACGCAATCCGGCATTGCCGTCGGCTTCCTCGCCCCCGAAGGAATAT